>CAZSOE010000026.1:0-13237 GCA_964608335.1 uncultured Chloracidobacterium sp. | reverse complement strand
TATTTTTGTATGGCGGATGGGAAAGGCTTTGATGCCGAGCTGTTCTTTGCGGCGCTGGCCGATAGGACGAGACTCAGATTGCTGAACCTGCTGCGTGGCGGCGAGGTGTGTGTTTGCTTTTTTGCAGGGACGCTCGGCACCAATAACCCCAAGATCTCACGCCACCTCGCCTATCTCAAACGCGCCGGCCTCGTCACCGGCCGCCGCGACGGCAAATGGGTGCACTACAGCCTGAACCGCCCCGCCGACAAAAAAGCCGCCGAGCTCCTTGATGCGACGATGAAACTGCTCGACGCCGACCCGCAGATGACCACCGACCGCAAGCGCCTAATAGATTTCTGCTGCGCCCCCAACGCCCCGGTCCTCATCAAAGGCCGCGCCAAAACGGGCTGAATGGGATCGCCGGAACGCTCGCGTTTGCACGTTTTGCGATCTGACTTTCGGAGCGTTTAGTTCCCTGCCCGGCTTCTGATACAATCTCGAACTGACCATTTAGACAATCTGTTCCCACTTTGACCGAAGTTTTGAAGGAGAATCCTGCCATGAAGCGCCTCGTTACATTCGTATTGGTTTTCGGGTTGTGCAACATTCTTTTGGCCCAGGGGCCGGTCGCAAAGCTGCAGCCTGACGATAAGTCCAAGCCGGCAAAGGACACGACCAAGGCACCGGCCGCGCAGCCGCTGAACGCCGAGTACACCAAGTCGATCCTTGAGAATACGACCGACCCGCAATTCCTCACGGAGCTGGTCGATCATCTGCCTGCGTCGGCGACGGTGCCTAGTCCTGAGAAGATACTCGGCTATCCGGTCGGTACGCCGAACAAGCTTACATATACAAAGGACCAGTACCGTTATTACCGCGAGCTGGCGAAGACGAGCCCGCGGGTAAAGGTTTTCACCGCGCCGGAGAAGTCGGAGCAGGGACGCGAGCAACTGCTGGTCGTCGTTTCGGACGAGGCGAATATCGGTAAGCTCGCGCGCATCAAGGAGATCACAGCAAAGCTCGGCGACCCGCGCACGCTGACCGACGAAGCGGCCTCGGCGCTCGTCAGCGAGGGTAAGGCGATCTACTGGGCTTCCGGTTCGATTCATTCGCCCGAAACCGGTTCGCCCGAGATGCTGATGGAGCTCGCATACCGCATCGCCGTTGAGGAGACGCCCTTCATTCAGCAGATCCGAAAGAACGCCGTCGTGATGATAACGCCGACGCTCGAGGTCGACGGCCGCGACGTGATGGTCGATCTCTACAACTATCGAAAGGCGAACGAAGGCAAACGGATACCAGGCCTGCTCTACTGGGGTAAATACGTCGCACACGACAACAATCGCGATTCGATGGGAATGGCTCTCGCGCTCACGCGAAACCAGATGTCGCAGTTCCTCGAGTATCACCCGACCGTGCTTCATGACCTGCACGAGTCAGTTCCCTTCCTTTACACATCGACCGGAACGGGCCCATACAACGCATGGCTGGATCCGATAGTTATCAACGAATGGCAGGAGCTGGCCTATCACGAGATACAGTCAATGACGCAACGCGGCGTCCCGGGAGTTTGGACCCACGGGTTTTATGACGGCTGGGCGCCGAATTATATGTTCTATGTCGCGAACGGCCACAATTCGATCGGGCGCTTTTACGAAACGTTCGGCAACGGCGGTGCCGATACTCAGGACCGCGTCGTCGGCGCACAGTCGAACCGCGATTGGTTTCGTCCGAACCCGCCGCTCGCACGCGTGAAATGGTCGCTTCGCAACAACGTCAACATGCAGCAGAGCGGCATTCTCCTGGCGATGAATTACGTCGCGAACAACAAGGAAAAGTTCCTGAACAATTTCTATCTAAAGAGCAAGCGTTCGGTCGCAAAGGCGAAGACCGAAGGGCCGGCAGCCTACGTTCTGCCCGCGAGCGAAACCCGTCCGACCGAAGCCGCCGACCTTGTTAACCTATTGAAAATGCAGGGCTGCGAGGTGCACAAGCTGAATGCGGACGTGGAGGTGAAGGAAGGAAAATTCGGCGCAGGCAGCTATGTCGTGCGCATGGACCAGCCGTATTCGCGTATGGCCGACATGCTGCTCGATACGCAGTATTACAACGTAAACGACCCGGCGCCGTACGACGATACGGGTTGGACGCTCGGACCATTGCGAAACGTCAAGACCGTTCGAGTAAAGGACACAAAGGTCCTCGACGCCCCGATGACTCTGATCAACGGTCCGGCAAAGGTGACCGGAAAGGTCGATGGCGCGGGCTCAGCCGCATGGATAGTAAATCATACGGCCGAAAGCGCGATAGCTCAGCTTCGATACCGTCTGAAGGACGTTAAGTTCTCGGCCGCCCAGGCCTCGTTCAAGGTCGGTGAGAAGAGTTTCAATGCGGGCTCATACATCATTAAGGCCGAAGGCAACCCGGCGGACACCGGCGCAAGGGTAGCTAGAGAAGTTACTGCACTTGGGCTGACCGCGACAGGCGTGGACAAAGTGCCTGAGGTCGCTAACCACGCCGTTTCGACACCGCGCATTGCGCTCGTCCATACCTGGACAAACACCCAGAATGAGGGTTGGTACCGCATCGAGTTGGACCGCCTTGGCATCCCGTACGACTACATCTCAGATCAAGCGATCGGCCGCACAGCGAACCTTCGTGAGAAATGGGACGTGATCATCTGGGGCCCGGTCGGCGGCGGCGCCCAGGCGCTTGTTCGAGGTATTCAGAAATTCAGCGATTCCGAGCCGCCGATCCCCTGGAAGGCTTCTGCACTTACGCCCAACTTTGGCCTGACGCCCGACCAGACCGACGATATCCGCGGCGGCATGGGCATTGAGGGCATCGCCAACCTGAACAGGTTTATCGAGGGCGGCGGGCTGTTCGTCACCATCGCAGGCAACGCGGAGATCCCGATCGATTTCGGGATCACGTCGGGGGTTTCGATCCAGCCGTCTACGCAGCTTCGGGCGCGCGGCTCGGTGATCAACGCAGTCTTCGCCGACCGCCTGAGCCCGATCGCCTACGGCTATGACGAAGGCCTCGCCGTCTATTTTAACCAGGCCCCGATCTTCCAGGCGGGCGGCGGTGGTGGTGCCGGATTCGGCGGCGGCGGAGGCCAAGGCGGACCCGGCGGTGCCGGTGCCGGGGCCGGAAGGCCGACCGGCCGTGGAACGCTTGCGGATCCCGATGTGGTTCAGGGCCGACGTCCGCTCGAGCCGGCTCCGGCAGGCCAGGGCGGCGGTGGAGGATTTGGCGGCGGACCGCAGCAGCCGCAACCGCCGGTTTCCTCGCTTCCCCGTATCGTTCTGCGATTTGCGGCGGAGCGCGATCTGCTCGTTAGCGGCATGCTCGCGGGCGGTTCGGAGCTTGCCAATCGGCCTGCGGTCATAGACGTACCGGTCGGTAAAGGCCACGTCGTAATGTTCGCGAACAACCCGATGTGGCGGCACCAGACGCACGGCAGCTTCTCGCTTCTGTTCAACGCGATCCTGCATTACGACAATCTTGGCGTAGGGCGTCCAAACCCCAGGCCGGCAGGTGCAAACACGCCCGCCGACGAGGTTTACGACTGGGAAAACTGATCTTAAGCCAGTGCCGGTTCTCAGGCCCCGGATCTCGCGATCTCGGGGCCTCTTTCTTTGGGCTGCGGGAAACAAAGGGCTAGAATATTCGTATTAGATCGAGAGAAAACAACGTTATACCAAAAGGAGTGCCGCAGTATGAAGAGCGCAATATCGCTGATCGCCCTTTCACTCATCGTCATCGTTATCGGCAACACTGTGATCGTTGCCCAGCCGGCCGGTGCCGGTACGTCAACTAACGGATCGTCAAATCCCACTATGAAACCACCCGTCGCAAGAAAAGTCCCGAGTGTACTAAAGATCCATGGCTATGAGATTACGGATAACTACGCGTGGCTGCGAGATCGCAATAAGGAAAAGAACCCGGCGATCATCGATTACCTTACCGCGGAGAACAAGTACACCGAATCGTTCATGGGCCAGCATCAGGGCCTGGTCGATAAGCTTTACAATGAGATGGTTGGGCGCATTAAACAAACGGACATGAGCGTGCCGACGCAGATCGGCTCGTACTGGTACTTCAACAAGACCGAAGAAGGCAAGCAGTATCCGGTATTCCTTCGTTCAAAGACGCGCGATGGTGCGGGTGCCGAAGTCCTCCTCGACCAGAACGAGATGGCGAAGGGACACAAGTACTTTGCGATCGGTGCGTTCGAGGTTAGCGATGACGGCAACGTGCTGGCATTCTCAACCGATACCACCGGCTATCGCCAATACACACTTCAGTTCAAGGACCTGCGCACGGGCAAGATACTCGCGGACAAGATCGAGCGGGTCACCTCGACCGAATGGTCGCCCGACGGTAAGTATTTCTTCTACGGGCAGGAGGACGAAGTTTCGAAACGCACAGACAAGATCTATCGCCACACGGTCGGCACTACCGGCGCGGACACACTCGTTTTCGAGGAGAAGGACGTCCTGTTCGGTGTCGGCATAGGCCGTTCGCGGGACAAGCAGATGTTCTTTATCAACTCCGGCGCCGCAACGATGACCGAGGTCCGCTACCTTCCGGCGACCGATCCGCTCGGCGAGTGGAAAGTGTTGTCGCCGCGTCGCGAGGATCACGAGTACTATGCGACGTTCGATATGGGCGAGTTCTATGTGATCACGAATAAGGACGCCGAGAACTTCAAGGTCGTCCGGGCACCGGCAAATGATCCTTCTGAGTCGAACTGGAAGGACTTCATCGCGCACAGGCCTGCGGTCAAGGTCGACAATATCACCTTTTTCAAAGACTATGCGGCCGTCTCTGAGGTCGAGAACGGATTGGAATATATCCGTGTGATGGACCGAAAAACACGTAGGGCTGACATTCGGATTCCTACCGAGGAAAGCGTTTACACGATGGGTCTGGCAGGCACTCCGGAATACGAAACGCCGTATGTTCGCTACAACTATTCATCGATGATCACGCCGAATTCAACTTACGAATTCGATCTGGCCTCGCGAAAGAGCACACTGGTCAAGCAGCAGGAGATACCGAGCGGCCACGATAAGAACAACTACGCGACGACCCGCGTGTGGGCGACCGCACGCGACGGAGTTAAGGTTCCTGTCTCGATAATTATGAAAAAGGGAACGAAACTCGACGGTAAGGCGCCGATGTTCCTTTATGCCTACGGCTCATACGGTGCGTCGATGACGCCGAACTTCTCGACGGCCCGCTTGTCGCTGGTCGATCGCGGAATGATCTACGCGATCGCGCACATCCGCGGCGGCTCGGAGCTGGGCGAAAGATGGCGGCAGGACGGAAGGATGTTCAAGAAGATGAACACCTTCCACGATTTTATCGATTCGGCCAAATGGCTCGTCGCCAACAAGTACACATCGAGCGATCGACTCGTGATCAATGGCGGTTCCGCCGGCGGTCTGCTGATGGGCGTGGTCGTCAACCAGGCGCCGCAGCTCTTTAAGGCGGCGATCGCGGCCGTGCCGTTTGTCGATGTTATGAACACCATGATCGACGATACGCTGCCGCTCACCACGGGCGAATGGATAGAATGGGGCAACCCGCGCGACGACAAAAAGGCATGGGATTATATGTTCACATATTCGCCCTACGACAATGTTAAGGCTCAGAATTACCCAAACATGCTCATCGAGGTCTCGCTCAACGACAGCCAGGTTCCCTACTGGGAAGGCGCAAAATGGGCCGCCAAGCTGCGCGAGATGAAGACCGACAACAACTTCTTCCTGATCAAGAGCAACATGGGCGCGGGGCACGTCGGCTCGTCAGGCCGTTACGACCGGCTTAAAGAGGTCGCCTTCGATTACGCCTATGCCTTGACTCAGGTCGGTATCGACAAGTAGGTTCCTGTTTTATTAACCAAGTGGAGAGCCGCCGGCATTCGGCGGCTCTTTTTTCGTCGCCATTCTTTCACGCTGACCTGTCGCGACCGGTCATGTTGACCGATACCCGGTCTGCCTTGCCGATCCCGATGCTCGGCAAGATTCGCTAACCTCCGTTGATTCAACAGTTACACGCCCTCTGGCCGAGTGGCACGAGCGTTGCCATAGTCTGACCCGGACGCTTGCCGTCCAGTTTAGAGAGCTCGATCAAGGAGCAACATCTAATATGAGAAACAGACTTCCTAAAATGCTTGGACATCTTCTGATGTTTACATTGCTGTTGTCGAACCTGACGTGGGCACAGAGCACCCGGCAGGCGTCGCCGGCAGCAAACCAAGGCAGCGAAACGATCAACGCCGCCAATTACCTCTTAGAGGTAACCGGCGCGCCGACGACCAACGCCTCGTATGCAAAAGAGGTGCGGCGGATCGCGGGAACTCTCTCGTCCGCGTCCGGACGCAATCCGGTCGTCATCGACGATCGCGGATATGCACGCGAACTGGTACTTGACGCGGTCGCGACGCAGCTTGCAAGGAATACCGGCGGCGCACGGCTTTATCGTGTTAACTGGAACGCGGTCTTTGCGGTTCGTGACGAGAAGCAGCTTACGGCTGTGATCGATTCGATACTGCGTTACGCCGCGGCCGATCCCAAGACGGTGATCTGGCTCGACGACATCGCGAGCTTCGCTCCCGATTCGGCCATGCTCGGCCCGATCGTCGCCGAAAGGCTCTATCGCTCTCTCGCAAAAGGCAGCGTGCGAACATTGACGGCCGCAACAAGCGCGACCTTCGAAAGCCAGATAGCGGCCGACACGCAGCTCAAATCACGCTTCGAACGCATCGACCTCGGCGCAGATGCCGACAAAGACCCGTTCGTGGGCGACAAGCTTTCTCCGGACCTCAGAGCACTCGTAGGCGGTGCCGACCAGGATAGGACCGTAAAGGTTATTCTTCAGTCGGATGATATCGACAATCCGCAGCTTCAGAAGGTGCTCGCCCGCAATGGGGTTGTCGTCGCCGACCGGGCGAAGGCTCTGAACATGCTGGTCATCGACCTTCCGGTCAAGCTCGCCGAGGAAGTTGCCGCCCTCCAGAGCGCGAAGCACCTGTCACTCGACAAGGAGGTTCGCCTGCTCGGCCACGTCGAGACGACAACAGGCGTCTCGCTTGTCAGATCGCAAACTTCGACTACGCTCAACTCGCTCGGCCTGCCCGTCGTCTCAAACTGGCAGCTCGACGGCACCGGAATCGGGATCGCTGTGGTCGATTCGGGTGTCTATGAGGGTCATCACTCGTTCAAGGACGCACTCGGCAATGATCGCGTAATTGTGAACAAAGACTTTATCGTCAGCAATTCAGCGACCACCAACAAGGACCCGTACGGCCACGGCTCGCACGTCGCCGGACTAGCCGCCGGCGGCAAGGGACAGATCAACGAACTCTCCGAGTACCGCAGCATGGCCCCGAACGCCAAGGTCATTAATGTCCGCGTGCTTGGATCCGACGGTACCGGCACAACCGCAGCGTTGCTGCAGGGACTCGACTGGATCTTTACGAACCGTTCAACTTATAACATCAAGGTCGTCAATCTGAGCCTCGGCACCGCCGCCATCGAAACCTGGAGGAACGATCCGCTCTGCCGCGCGGCAAGAAAGCTCGTTGATGCAGGTATCGTCGTCGTCGCGGCCGCCGGTAATCATGGCAAGAACGCCCAGGGAGAGAAGATCTACGGAGCGATCCACTCCCCCGGCAACGATCCCTCGGTCATTACGGTCGGCGCGAGCAATACCTATGGCACCGACGCGAGGAACGATGACGGCATCGCAACCTTCAGCTCCCGCGGCCCGACGCGCTCCTTCTACACAAACTCGGACGGCGCCAAGGTCTATGACCACCTTATCAAACCCGACCTCGTCGCTCCCGGGAACAAGATCGTCTCGGCGACGGGCAAAGACAGTGTGATCCTTGCTCAAAATCCTCAGCTCAAGGTTACGCCCACGGGATCGAGCCAAGCCGACGTCACGATGATGTACCTCTCGGGTACGTCGATGTCGACGCCGATCGTATCCGGTACGGCCGCGCTTCTGCTCCAGGCCAACCCGAAGCTCACGCCGAACATGGTCAAGATGATCCTTGAGTACACGGCCCAGCCGCTCGCGGGGTTCAATATGCTCGAACAGGGTGCCGGACAACTCAATGTCGAAGGAGCTGTCAGGTTGGCGCGAGCGATTCGACAAGACCTACCGAATCCTACTGCCCCCGGAACCCCGTTGTTAACCTCGTCGAACCCACCGACGCCGAGCACCACGATCGCGAACCATACTTTCGGTTGGTCGAAGGGAGTGTTATTCAACTCGGGCTGGGGACGCGGTGAAGATCTGATTACGGAATATCAGGGCGCATACGCCCTCGGTATCCTGATCGGTGACGGCATCCTCATCGGTGACGGCATCCTGATCGGTGATGGCATCCTGATCGGTGACGGCATCCTGGTCAGCGACGGCATCCTTGTCAGCGACGGCGGCGCGATGGGCGGCGGCCAGATGTTTGCCGACCACAGCATGACGTTCGGCAATGGCATCCTCATCGGCGACGGCATACTGATTGGTGATGGGATACTCATCAGCGATGGCATTCTGATCGCTGACGGGATCCTGATCGGCGACAGTGCAAAGTCGATGAGCGACTCGATAATGGCGAACGGCGACAACACGCCGGGCATGCGCTGATCTCCCGGACGCGAAGAACGCTCGCACAGCAGAAGGCGGCCTAGGCTTTATAAGCCCTGGCCGCCTTTCGCCATAACCACTCTTGATACAAACATTTTTGTTGAAAAACAACGCAGTTTAAGGGATAATTGCCCTTGGTGACCCCTTTCGGCCACCTTTCTGGCCCTTGCGCCGGGCCCCTTCCTTCCTTCTTTTGCGGTTCCCAGCCGTTAGAAATGTTCTTAAAAGACAAAGCCGTTAACCTATATCTGACCGCGCTGTCGCCGTTTGCGATAGGGGCCGTCGTGTGGGCGATCTTCGGTTTGACCCTTGAGCGAATTGACGCCGGCGTCATAACCGTTACGGCCCTGACCATCTTCTGCAGCTGCTATCTCCGGATCCAGCTGCCCCGCGTCAACATCCACCTCACGATCTCCGACGGCTTGATCATCCTCTCGATGCTTCTTTACGGCGGCGAGATCGCCGTCCTGCTTTCTGGGCTTGAGATGGCCATTGCGTCATTCAATCTTCGACGCCGGGGTGGCACCATCAGGTTTTCGACGATCCTCGCGAACATATTCTTCGCCCTGATCGCCGCGCTCGCGGCGGTCAAGGCAGTTAGGCTCATCTTCGGGCCGATCGACGTGGTCCTGCAGCGGGGTGACTTCACCAGCTTCTTGTGGTTGATAGCGACAATGACGGCCGTGCTCTTCGCGGTGAATTCGGTGCTCGTCGCCGTGTATGCCGCATTGCGAAAGGAGCGCTCGTTCTGGAAGGTCTGGACCGAGAATTGTTTTGACGCCGTCATCATCTACGTGACGGGCGGCGTGGTCGCGGGCATCTTGTTCAAAGCGTTGGAGCAGGTGAATATCTTCCTTTTCGCGGGCGTTGTCGCCTTCTTCGGGATCATCTACCTGACGTTTCGCAGGTTCGTCGAAGACCTCAAGAAAACCGTCGAAAAGGCCAAGCAAGCCGAGCGCGAGCGGGCCGAACAGGCCGAGCAGCACGTGCAGGAACTACAGCATTATGTAGAGGAGCTGCAGCGAAGCAGCGCTGCGCTGCAGGAGAGCCACGAGAACTTTCGTCATGCGGCCTATCACGACGCGCTGACGGGGCTGCCGAACCGCAACTATTTTATCGACACGCTGAAGGACCTTCTGATCGCCTGCCGTGAGGATACCGAGCGCAACTTTGCAGTACTTTTTCTTGACCTTAAGAACTTTAAGACGATCAACGACAGCCTCGGCCATTCACTTGGTGACCGGCTGATCAAGAACGTCGCGAAGCGACTGTCGGGAATGGTGCGCGAGGAGGACATGGTCGGACGCTTTAGCGGCGACAAATTCGGCCTGATCCTCGGGGACCTGCTGAGCCGCGACGAAGCGACCGGATTCGCAGACCGCCTCGCGAAGCGTCTTTCGGAACCATACACTCTCGACGGCCGTCAGGTGTTTACAAGCGCGAAGATCGGGATCGCGTATGGCAACTCGAAATACGCCGAAGCAGAAGATATACTCCGCGACGCCGACATCGCGATGTATTACGCGAAGGACAACGAGCAGAACTATGTGATCTTCGACCAGAAGATGCACATCCGCGCGGTGACGCGGCTTCAGCTCGAGACCGACCTTCGGTTCGCGATCGAGCGGAACGAGTTCGACCTTTTCTACCAGCCGATCATCGCGCTCGACAACGCGAGCCTGACAGGCTTTGAGGCACTGGTGCGATGGAATCATCCGCAGCGCGGTCTGGTGCCGCCTAATGAATTTATCCCGATCTCGGAGAGCACGGGGCTCATCATCCCGATGACCGTGCAGATCCTGCATTCCGCCTGCGAGCAGATAGTCAGGTGGCAGGAGAACTGGCCGAAGGATCCGCCGCTCAATGTGGCCGTCAATCTGTCGGGCAAACACTTCGGCCACCCGGCGCTTGTCGAGCAGATCAGGACCGTGATAGCCGAAACGGGCATTGACGCGGGCAGCCTGAAGATCGAGCTGACCGAAAGCGCCGTGATGGAAAACGCCGAAACGGCGATCCTGATGCTCAAACAGATCAAGGACATCGGCGTCCAGATATCGATCGACGATTTCGGAACCGGTTATTCGAGCCTGAGTTATCTGCACCGGTTCCCCATCGATCTGCTCAAGGTCGACCGCTCGTTCGTGAGCGCGATGGAAGAGAACACCGAGAACGGCGAGATCGTTCGCACGGTGATAGCACTGGCCAAGGCTCTCGGCCTGAAGGTCGTCGCCGAAGGTATCGAGAGTATTCATCAATTTCACCAGCTCCGCGTCCTCGGCTGCGAGTACGGCCAAGGGTATCTCTTTTCTAAGCCGCTGCCCGTCGCCGAGATCGAACGGCTGCTCGCCGACAATCGCCGCTGGCAGAACATCCTTCCGCCAGGCCAGCAGCACATCATGCCGCCGCCGGCCGTCGACGTGCCGGCGTTACGCCTAGCCCAGTGAAAAGGCCCCGGACCGGGGCCTTTTCGATTCAAGGCGGATGTTTTATACTTACCTCGAACCGGCGCATTCGTCTATCGGTTAGGACGCAAGATTCTCAATCTTGAAAGAGGGGTTCAATTCCCCTATGCGCTACCAGAAATCAATTACGGATTGACAATTACGAATTACGAATTGAAGCTCGCGTAATTCGTCATTCGTAATTCGTAATTCGCTTTATGATCGTAACTACCGGGATGGAGATCGAGGGCCGCGCGGTGGCGGAGTACCTCGGCGTCGTGCGCGGCATTGTGGTCAGGGCGACTGGCATCGGCCGCGGCATCATAGGCGGCCTCAAGTCGATCGCGGGCGGCAATATCGAGGAATGGTCGGTCGTTTGTGAGGCCGCTCGAATGGAGGCCTTTAACCGGATGATCCAGCACGCCCATGAGATCGGCGCCGACGCGGTGATCGCGATGCGCTACGACGCAACCGAATTCTCGCAAGGCGCGACCGAGGTCCTCGCCTACGGCACGGCCGTCAAGCTTCGGTAACACGACCGATTTCCCAGCCCGCCACCCGTTTTACAAAAAAACTTTGCAAACTTTCCGGCCGGAATCGAATCTCTATGCCGGTTGCTCTCCCGATCTCAGCAACGCGAGGAGAGACGATGAAACGAATACCAACATTTATCCTGGCGGCCGTCGTCGGCAGCCTTGCCATATTTGCGACGGGCTGCCCCGACCGCAAGTCCATCGCCGAGATCGAGCGCGATCCGGGTCGGTATCAGAACAAGGAAGTGGTTGTCGCCGGCCGCGTCGTCGACAGCTATGGCTTCGGCATTCCGGGCACCAGGATCGGCGGCGGAGCCTACAAGATCGACGACGGCACGGGTGCGATCTGGGTCCTGGTTACCGACGGAAATGTGCCGTCGCGCGGCGCCGAGGTAGGTGTGAAAGGCGTCGTCGGCAGTGGCGTCAACTGGAAAGGCCGCAATTACGGGCTCGGCATCCACGAAAAAGACAGGCGATACGGCAAACGATAGTTCTTCCGGATAGAACGGAATGTTAGAATTGGGCGCCCGGTACGGGGCGCCTTTTTCTATGGACCCGCTCCTTACGTCGCTCGATACTGCGTTCACTCGGCTCGATAACGGGAACCGGCGGATGCTCGCGCAGGCCGACGACCGCACACTATTCACAAGGCCGTCCGCAGCGCAGGAGGCGGCACATGGTTCGTGTGGCGAGTGGATTGTCCGCTCCGCGGCAATGGTCGAGCGCGCATTCAACGGGATAACGACACGGTTGTGGGACGATCCGTTCGAGTGGACGCTGCCGGAAAAACTCGGCGATAGGGCGGGCGTCACGGCTTACCTTGACGATGTCGAAAAGACGCGAAAAAAGGGCCTTGCCTTTATCGCCTCGGATGCCGAGCTGATCCGTGAGATTCCCGCACCCGAACGGCTTACGCCGCTGATCGGCATCATTCTCGACGCTCTCGGCCGCGCATCGCATTATCAGGGACGTGCTTACGCCGCGTTTCAACTGGTCTCGAACGTCCGCCCGCCTCGTTTTTGAATAAAATTGCAAAAGCAACTTTTTCGTGAAAGAATTCGTTTAGATTTGGGTCTCTAACCGATTTTGAGGTAGCAAAAGATGCATTGTCCGGCCTGTGGCCAGCAACAGGTTTCCGCCGAAACAAAATTCTGCTCGCGATGCGGAATGCCGCTGAGCCTCGTGTCCGAGGTCGTCGCGAACGGCGGATATCTGCCGCAGCTTGCCCAATTGGCACAGATGGGACACAAGAAACCGTGGTTCTCTAAGAAGAACGGCGTGTTGTTCGGCGTCATCTGGTTCATTTTTTTCACGATGTTCTCGACGGCATTCCTGGGCATTCTGAACGCACCTGAAGAGCTGATCGCGATCATTGCCGTGACCGGCGTTTTTGGGGCGATGATGATAATCATCGGCTCGCTGGTGGGCCTGCCGAGCTCGAAACCGCCCCAGTTCGCTACTGCTTCGTCGCAATGGGCTCCGGCGCAACTGCATCGGCCGAACGAACAAGGTGCACTTCCGCCACAAAGCTCGATCCCGGTTGGCGGCTATGCTACGCCGGCTGCCGGACGCTGGCGAGACACGAACGACCTCGAGCCGGCCAGCGTGACCGAGAGT
>CAZSOE010000025.1:0-13739 GCA_964608335.1 uncultured Chloracidobacterium sp. | reverse complement strand
GATCGACGCCGAGGTTCGCGAGATCGAACCGCCCGACGAAAAGAAGCAGATCGGCGCGATCGGCTATTACATGAATCTTCCCGTGAAGCTCACGACCGACAAACTCAGCGACCGCATCCTGGCCGCCGACGAGGAGAACATCGAGGGCATTCAGTGGTCAAAAACAAAACGCGCCGCGGATATCTTTCAATAAAGAGGCGTCGCGAGGCGCAAGCCCGCGCGTAAGCAAGGGCGATACACGAACCTCGTGCAAAGCCTCCACCGACGTTTAGAGACACCACTCCTTTTGTTGAATATCGATCGACCATGACCTCGTTGATGTAGGGTGAGTATATCGCCCTCCCTCACGGTCGGGCTTGCGCCTCTCATCGCTGCGGTTGATTCGGTGCAGCTGAGCTTGCCGGTGCAGCCGTCGCAGCCGCGCCGGCCGCGCGTTGTGCCTCTATCTTCGCCGCGTAATCCTTAACAAAGGTCTTCATCTCGCCGTGGCCCCAGCGGGTGTAGAAATCATAGTTTTTCATCTCGCTATAAACCTGGTCATAGCCCCAGCCGTAGTTGTCGAACCGCCAGATCGCACCCGCGATGCCGGTACGGTGCCGCCCGCCCGCACAGTGAACGTAGAAAACCCCGTTCGAAGGATCGTTCATCGTCTTAGCCAAAAGCTCGATCGTGGCCGGCTCAGGATAATCGTCGTCGCTCATCGGCACGCTGATGTATTTCAAACCGGCGGCTTCGGCCTCAAGCCTTTCGTATGCGCGCGGTTTATCGGTCAGGTCGATCACCGTCTGTATGCCGATCGCCTTCAGTGCTTCAAATTGCCCCTTGCCCTCCTTGGGCCGGGCACCACGATAGAACCGGTCGTCCATTCGGCCGAAATTAGAGATCTTAATGCCGGCAAAATTCTTGCTTGGGGAGGTCTGGGCGAGAGCGGCTGCACAAAAACTAAGAACGAAGAAAAACGTGAGAGCGAAAGAAAGAACCATAATTTTGTTCTCCGAACCGAAGGTTTTGACTACCTTATCGCATTTCGGGTTGCCGTCAAACTTTGCGCCAGCGGGCGCGTGGCGCAAGAAAGAGCGTTGCACCGACGCCTAGGGTAGAATATCACCGTGACCGCCGCCCGCTTTCCCCCGGTTTTATATATACTTATCGCCGTTCTGCTCTGGAGCACAGGCGGACTCTTTATTAAACTTACCGCTCTCGACGCCTACGGCGTGACGTTTTATCGCTCCTTATTCGCAGCACTGACCGTTCTCGTCTTCGTCCTCATTACGACCCGCCGGGACGCGAGACAGCGACGTAACGCCCTTCGAATCACCGCTTTCGGCCTGATCTGCACGCTCATCTATTCGACGCTGCTTTTTCTCTTTGTCTGGGCGACAAAACACACGACCGCCGCCAACGCCATATTCCTCCAATACACGGCGCCGATCTACATTCTGATCCTCGCTCCTTTTGTCATCGGCGAGAAGTTCCACATTCGCGATCTCCTTACCGTCACCTTGTGCATCGCCGGAATGAGTCTCTTCTTCGTAGGCGACCTCACGATCGGCGACTACCAGGGCAACCTCGCCGCGCTCGGCTCTGGCATCTTCCTCGGCCTATACATAATGCTGCTTAAGCACCCGCGGTCAGGTGCGAGTCGTCAGGTTGGAGTCGAAAGCAGCGCGGAGGATGTCGTAACTGGCGCCCCGCAAGACACGAGACACCGGACTCCGGACTCCAGGCTGGCGACCGTTGTCTACGGCAACTTCCTGCTGGCACTGGTAACGCTGCCGTCCGGGATCGCCGCGATGCCGACGCTCACGGTCACCGACCTCGCATCGGTTTCATTCCTCGGCATCGTTCAGATCGGCCTCGCCTATATTTTGTTTGTAAAAGGAGTGACGCTTGGCACGCGCCCCCTCGACGCAAGCATAATCGGTTTCGTCGAACCGCTGCTCAACCCCGTTTGGGTGTTCCTCTTCGTCGGCGAACGTCCCTCGAACTGGGCAGTCCTGGGCGGGGCGATCATAGTCCTAACCGTCGCCGCGCACACGATCGTCCAGCAACGCTCAAACCCGCACTGACTGTTTTACGGTTTATTGCCTCGGGCTCTGATATCCCGGCCGGTTCGATACCTTGAGCCCCTTCGACTTTTGACCGGCGATCACTACCTTCAGATTGTGCCATTTCCCGTCTGCCTTATCGGGCGAGAAACCGAGCACATACTGGTCGCGCAGCTCGCCGCCGACCTTCGAAAGTAGGGCTTCAAGATAAAGTTGATTGCGTATATTCGCCTCGAACGTTCGCCCGCCGGTCGTTTTGCTCAACTCGGTCACGACTGCCGTATCCAGCAGCCGGACCTCGGCCGTTCCAAATCGCCCGAACTGACCTTCGCGAAAGATATCCGAATAACCGTAGTTTCGTCGCTCCGGGCCGCCAAACGTCACAGAATAGATAGGCAGATTGATGCTGCGGAGCCGGTTCTTGAGCTCCTTCAGGCTGTGATGCGACCTGTGGTCTGTGCCGTCGGTCAAGACGATCATGATCCTCTTCGCGTTCCGTGCGCGGCTGCTGCGCGCCGAAGCGGCGAAGATCGCGTCATAAAGCGAGTTTGGCCCGCCCTCGATCTGCCGCTCGACCTGCTCACGGGTCGGCACAAAATCGGTCGTCAGGCTTCCCTTCTCGTTAAAAACCGTGACAAAAAAGTCATCCGATGCTCCAAGACTCGACGTGAATTTTTTCAACGCGGCCAACACGCTTGCCGTCTGTTCATCGGTCGTCGGATGCAGGTCATAGACGATCCCATACGAGAACGCCGTGTCCCGCGACGAAAACACATCCACGGCCTGCTCGACCCCGTTGTCAAATACCTTGAAGTCGGTCTTCGCCAACCCCGTCACCGGCTTTCCGTGCCTGTCGGTCACCGAAACATTAAGCGTGACCAAATTTGTCTCGACCCGGATCGTCTCATTCTGCGCAAGGACCCCGACGCAAAGCACCAGCACGGCGGACAGGATCAGTGTAACTTTCATACTCTTTATTGAAACTCTTACGGCAGCGGCAAGCAAAAGTTCTTCTGCGCCCCACGCGAACGTGGAAATTAAGGGTTCGGGCGCCACCTGTGATAAGCTATGCAAATAAGTTCCATAAACGGCACGGTTTTTGGCCGTTTTGCTTCTATTATTATTTAGATAAGTTCATCAGGAGAAACTCTTTAATATGCCCGAGATCAATTTGCCTTCCGGCGTCGCGAACGAGGAGCTCGTAAAATTCGTGACCGAGGCCGTTGAGCTGTGTAAGCCGGACAATGTCATCTGGTGCGATGGCTCACAACAGGAGTACGACCGAATGTGCCAGGAAATGGTCGACAGCGGTACGTTCACCAAACTCAACCCCGCCAAGCGGCCCAACAGCTTCTTGGCCCGTTCGCACCCGTCGGATGTCGCACGCGTCGAGGACCGCACCTACATCTGTTCGCGCGCCAAGATCGACGCCGGCCCGACAAACAACTGGATGGCGCCGGTCGAAATGAAGGCGATCCTAAAGAAAAAGTTCGACGGCGCTATGAGCGGTCGCACGATGTATGTCGTGCCGTTCTGCATGGGGCCGATCGGCTCGCCGATCTCCCAGTTTGGTGTACAGCTCACCGATTCGGCTTACGCCGCGGTGAATATGCGGATCATGACTCGAATGGGCACGCAGGCGCTCGAGGCCCTGGCCGACGGCGAATTTACGCGGTGCCTGCACTCGGTCGGAATGCCCCTGGCAGAAGGCCAGAAAGACGTCGCCTGGCCATGCTCGCCCGATCCCAAAGACAAATACATCGTCCATTTTCCCGAGGAAAACTCAATTGTTTCATACGGTTCCGGCTACGGCGGCAACGCCCTTTTGGGTAAAAAGTGCCTCGCGCTGCGTATCGCTTCAACGTTGGGCCGCGCACAGGGCTGGCTCGCCGAACATATGCTGATAGTCGGCGTCGAATCGCCGGACGGCAAAAAGGATTACGTCTGCGCGGCGTTCCCGTCGGCATGCGGCAAGACAAACTTCGCGATGCTGATCCCGCCCAAGCCGTTCCAGGAAGAAGGGTGGAAGATCACGACCGTCGGCGACGACATTGCGTGGATCAAACCGGACGAGACCGGGAAACTGAGAGCGATCAACCCCGAGAACGGCTTCTTCGGCGTCGCACCGGGAACGAACTACAAGACGAACCCGAACGCGATGGAGTCGATCAAGGAGAACACGATCTTCACCAACGTGGCCCTGACCGACGACGGCGACGTCTGGTGGGAAGGCATGGACGGCGAACCGCCGGCACATGCCATCGACTGGCAGGGAAACGACTGGACGCCGGGCTCAGAAGCCAAGGCCGCGCATCCAAATTCGCGGTTCACTGCGCCGATCACCCAGTGCCCGGTCGCGGATGAGAATTTCAATGATCCGAAAGGCGTGCCCGTCTCGGCATTCATCTTTGGTGGCCGGCGCAACTCGGTCGTGCCCTTGATCCAGCAGTCTTTCAACTGGGCGTTCGGCGTTTATCAGGCCGCAACGATGGGGAGCGAAATGACCGCCGCCGCGTTCGGGAATATCGGCGAGGTCCGCCGCGACCCGTTCGCAATGCTGCCGTTTGCCGGCTATCACATGGGCGACTACTTTTCGCACTGGCTCAACTTCGGCCGCCAGCTTCCCGATCCGCCGCGTATTTTCTCCGTCAACTGGTTTCTCAAGGACGAGAACGGCAAATTCGCCTGGCCCGGCTACGGCGAGAACATGCGTGTGCTCAAATGGATCGTCGAGCGTTCACGCGGCGTATCCAAAGGCATCGAAACCCCGCTCGGCTGGATGCCGCGATACACCGATATGGACTGGCGCGGACTGGATTTCAGCCGCGAGCAGTGGGACAAGGTGATGAACCTCGACCGCGACATGTGGCTTAAGGAGATCGCCATGCACGATGAGCTTTTCTTCAAGCTCTACGACCGGCTGCCGAAAGAAATGACTTTTATCCGTGAGCTGCTCGTCTCAAATCTATGGCGCTCGCCGGAGTTGGGCCTCGCGGCATCGCGACCGGAAGAAGCCGTAAAGGCGGCTAGCTGATCCCTTCACGGCTCTGACACGTACGGGCGGCCTTCGGGCCGCCTTTTTCTGCGCTATACTGTTGCCGGATTTTCGCACTTACAGGCAGGAGGCGATCGAATGGAAGGGCTTCTCGGCCGATACTCGGAATACGTCTACGCGATACTCCGCATCGTGACGGGCTTTTTGTTTCTGTGGCATGGATCGCAGAAGCTGCTTGGCTACCCGCCACGCCAGTTGGCCCCCGGGGCCGCGGCTCAACCACTTGATACCCTCGGAGCGATCGGAGGCGGGATCGAGCTGATAGGCGGAGTGCTGATAATGATCGGGCTCTTCACAAGCCTCGCCGCCTTCATTTCCAGCGGAATGATGGCCGTTGCGTATTGGGGCTGGCACTTCACGACGGACGCCTGGCTCCCCTTGCAGAATCGTGGCGAATTGGCCGTACTCTATTGCTTTGTTCTGCTTTTCATCGCTTCACGCGGTTCAGGCGTTTGGAGCGTAGACGGCCTCCTCAAGGGAACACGGGCGGCCTCAACAAGTGGCTGAAGTTGTGACGAACGATGACGAACGGTAACGAAGCAGTTGACATCTAAGGGAGAGAGGATTTATGGAAGACTTTACGACCACATTTGGAAATCCAGCGGCCGAAGCCGCACCGGCCGACCGCGCGGCATTTATTCGACGCACGTACACGCTCCTGGCCGCCGCTATACTCGCGTTCATTGCGGTTGAAGGATTCCTGTTCGTTTCCGGGCTTGCGACGTTGATCGCCACTGTCATTTTCAGCGGAGGCGCGGTGGGCTGGCTCCTCGTGCTCGGCCTTTTCATGGGGATCTCATTCCTCGCGAACCGCTGGGCCGTGTCGGAAACATCGGTCGTCACGCAGTATCTTGGCCTCGGGCTTTTTATCATCGCCGAAGCCGTGATCTTCGTGCCGCTGATCCTGGTCGCCATGTATTATTCGGGCGATCCGTCAGTGCTGGTTAAGGCCGGGGTCGTCTCGATCGGGCTTTTCCTCGGCATCACAATGACGGTTTTCATAACCCGGTCGGACTTTTCGTGGCTCGGGCCGATCCTCGCGATCGGTGGTTTTGCCGCACTTGGGTTCATTGTCGCAAGCGCGATCTTCGGGTTCACGCTTGGAAATGTGTTTGCGTTCATCATGGTCGCGTTCGCAGGGACGGCGATACTCTATGAGACGTCCAATGTTCTGCACCGGTTTAATACTCGGCAGCACGTCGCAGCATCGCTGACGCTTTTTGCCAGCGTCGCTCTTCTTTTCTGGTACATTCTGAGCATTTTCAGCTCGCGGGATTAAATGGCATCCCGCAACTTGCGCTAAGATATTGCCGCCGTCCGGTCTTGGCCCGGCGGCGGCATCTTTCGTTAAGAGGTGGTTTCAATGAAAAATTTTTTTATGGCCTCAGGCTTGATCGCGATCCTGTCGCTGATCTCATACGCCCAGGCGACACCGACGCCAACGCCGGCTCCAACGCCTGTTCCCTACGACAAGCTTAAAGTCGGCGATATGGCTCCCGACTTTACGCTGCCCGATCTGACCGGCAAGCCGGTGAAACTGAGCGACTTTCGCGGCAAGAACAACGTCGTGCTGGCCTTCTACGTCTTCGCCTTTACCGGCGGCTGAACGCGCGAGATGCAGGCGTACCAGGCTGGTATCGCAAAATTCGAAGCAGCAAACACAAAGGTTTTTGGGCTAAGTATGGACTCGCGTTTCTCGAACGCGGCGTTTGCCGAAAAGGTAGGCGTGACGTCCTTCCAAATACTCAGCGATTGGACACGCGTGGTCACTAAAGACTACGGACTCTACAACGAGGCCCGGCAGTTCGGACGTCGCGGCACGTTCGTCGTCGACAAAGAGGGCAAGATCGCGCAGATAGTCATAGACAATCTGGCGATAGATCCTACGAGCACTCTTGAGGCTTGCAGCCTTCTCGAGAAGAAGCTCGTCGTCGCTCCCCCTAAACCATGACGAACTACGCCCCGTGCCCGTTCTGCCGCGCTGCGAGCGCCGAGAAGGTGTCTTTCACCTGGTGGGGCGGGCTTCTCGGTCCGAAACTCTTTACCCACGTAAAATGCCTCTCGTGCGGCAAGGCATATAACGGCAAGACCGGCAAGGACAATACGACCAACATCGTGATCTATTCGATCATTGTCGGTCTGATCGTCCTGGGTTTCGTGTTGTTTTTGTTCGCGGTGCTCGGCGTGTTGATGTTCACCGCGTCGAGATAGTTAACGCAGCGTTTCAGTATCGAGTTCGGCGGTAGTCAGCCCGCCATCGGCAGCTCGGGTCAGTTGTTCGATCCTTCGTTCGGCATTTGTCAGCCGTTCCCGGCACTCGCGCGACAGGCGGATTCCCTTCTCAAACAACTCGAGGCTCTTCTCGAGCGGCAGGTCGCCGCTTTCGAGTTTCGTTACGATCTCTTCCAGTTCGGCAAGCGAGGCTTCAAAGGTCTTTTCCATAATTTAAGGACCCGGTTATCTGATCAGGCTCTCGGCCCGCCGGAGCAGGTCTGCGAGGTTGCCGAGACCGAATGTCTCCGCCGCTTTCCGAGTCAAACCTTGAGTCGCGAATTCCATCAGTTGCTGGCCGACGGTCCGGGCGATATCGGTCGCAAGCTGATCGTCATTGATCCCGACGACCTTCCAGCGGTCACCGACCCGCCGCATTTTCAATTCCAAACGATCGTTTTCAATACTTCGCACGATCGCCGTATCGCCGGTCACCTCGATATTAAGGTACCGGTCGGCCGCAAACACCATCATAAAGAAAGGGACCCGGCCGTAACGTTCTGTCCGGTCCCGGATAACCCGAGCGAGCTGTGCCCGCGCGCGGTCCTTGACCGCGGGCATCAGCGGCTCGACGAGCTTCGCTACGTTATCGATAACGGGCTGCGGGGCACCGCGTCCGTAAAGCTCGATCGCCTTCTTGACGATCTGCGGCATGAAATCGTCCACGACGGCGTCAATGTCGATGATCTCGTTGACCGTTTGCTGATCGTCGCGTTTCGCAGCATCCACCAGCAGAGCCAGCGAATATTGGGGCGTATCCTTAAAACTTTGGTAATAGAGATACAGACCCGACCCGGCGACCGCGATCACGGCGACCGTGATGCCCGCAGTTATTGCGAGAGCACGCCGGAGCCTTCGCCTCGGCGGGTTTACCGTCGCAAATGCTGGGGCCCGCATTGGGGCATTCCGCCGATCGGGTTCATTCAGCTGGACTCGGAAATTAGCCATCGCCCTTCTCGGATGACAAAACCTCGGCGCTCAGTTTCCCACGCTCCAGATGTATTTTCAATTTATCGCCCGCGGCGACGCTCGAGGCGTCGCGGATAACACGGCCGTCCTCGGCCTGTGTGATCGAATAACCGCGCGTCAGAACCCCAAGCGGCGACAGTGCATCGAGCTTTGCGGCACAGACCGCCAGCTTTTCCCCACGTGCGGTCAGAGCTCGGTCGATGGTCGCGCGCCGTCGTTGGTCCAAAGAGTCGACTCGGTTCCTAAGCCCCGCAACCGTCGAGCGCAGAACGAGCGGTGTTAAACGAGACTGAATGCCCGCAAAGCGCGAATTGGACGTCTGCACGGCGTAGGCGAACCGGCTCGAGAGCCCGTCACTCGCGGCCTCGATCGCCAAGCGCGCATCCTCGAGACGGTGGACGATAAGATCGGTGAGCCGTTCTTCGCCCGAGCGGAACGTCGTCAGGATATCTTCCTCGCGTGCAGCAACGACCTCCGCCGCCGCCGAAGGCGTCGCGGCTCGAAGGTCGGCAATCAGGTCGGCGATCGTCCAGTCGATCTCGTGGCCTACGGCCGAGATCACAGGTATCTCGCTCGCCCGGATCGCCCGCGCAAGCGCCTCGTCGTTGAAGGCCCACAGGTCCTCAGCCGAGCCGCCGCCGCGGCCGAGTATCAGGACATCGATCCGTTCCGCATTGGGCAGACCGCTGTTATACCGGTTGAGTGCGTTCAAGGCGCGTCGCAAACTGTCCGCAGCTCCTTCGCCCTGGACCTGTGCGGCCGCGAACACGATGCTCACGCTCCGCGCGCGTCTGGTCAGCACCGTGAGAATGTCGTGAAGGGCCGCGCCCGACTCGCTCGTGATAACGCCGACACGCCGCGGGAAAAATGGGATCGGGCGCTTTAGCTCATCGGCAAAAAGACCTTCCGCCTCTAATCGCGCCTTGATCTGCTCGAACGCGGCCCGGAGGGCTCCCTCGCCCGCCGGTTCGAGCGATTCGACCTGAAGCTTCAGCTCTCCTCGCGCTTCCCAGAACGTGATGCGGCCGCGAACCCGTACGGTCACGCCGTTCTCGGGCCGGAATCGGATCCGGAAATTGGTCCCTCGGTAGCAGACACATTTGATCTGAGCATCGCCGTCGTTGAGGTTGAAATACCAGTGACCGGATGAATATTTCTTGAAATCGACGACCTCGCCCTCGACCCAAACGCTTGCTAAACTGCGTTCGACGAGCGCGCGAACCTCGGCGGTAAGTTCCGAGACCGTCAGCGGCCGTGGTTCGGTGTCTTCAAAGAGAGCTTGCAGCAGCGGTTGTTCCACGAGTGCGGCTCCGGCAGGTCAGCGATGGTTGTTTCCGTTCTGGTCGATCGCGCTCGCGAGCGAACGAAAGATGTCGCGTCCGTCGCTCGACCCAAGCATTTCTTCGCACGCCCGTTCCGGATGCGGCATCATCCCGAGGACGTTGCGGTCGAGATTACAGATGCCGGCGATGTTCGAACGGGATCCGTTCGGGTTTGATTCGGGCGTAGGCTCGCCCATTGGATCGCAATAACGAAAGACGATCTGCCCATTCTCTTCGAGCGAGTGGAAAGTTTCGTCATCGCAACTGTAGTTTCCCTCGGCGTGGGCGATCGGGATCGAGAGCACCTTTCCGGGCTCGACCGCCCGTGTGAACGGCGTGCTGCCGTTCTCAAGCCGCAGGTCCACGTGGCGGCAGATAAAATGAAGACCTGCGTTCCGCATCAGCGCTCCGGGCAGCAGGCCCGCTTCGCAGAGTATTTGAAAACCGTTGCAGATGCCGAAAACGAAATTGCCGTCGGCCGCGAACCGCTTGATCGACCGCATCACCGGCGAGAACCGCGCCAATGCCCCGGCTCGAAGATAGTCGCCGTATGAAAAACCGCCCGGCACGATGACCGCGTCAAAGCTGCTCAGGTCCGTGTCCTTATGCCAGATAAAGTCGACCGGCTGGCCGAGGTGCTTTGAAACGGCGTGGTACGCGTCGTGATCGCAATTGGAGCCGGGAAAAACTACTACGCCAAATTTCACGCTTCGATCTCCACGCGAAAGTCCTCGATCACCGGGTTCGCGAGCATGTCCTTGCCGATAGTCTCGGCGGTCGACCGGGCGTCGTCCGTCGACACGCCGTTCCCAAAAGCAAGCTCAAAATACTTTCCCTGCCTGATGTCCGAGACGTTCTGATGACCGAGAAGCTCGACCGAATGGTGGATCGCCTTGCCCTGCGGGTCGAGGACGCCGGGCTTGAGGGTTACATAGACTTTGGCCTTCATTTACCGCTCCGAAATAAATTGTAGATTGTATCGACCTTCTTGTGTTTATCAAAGTCTTGTGATAGATTTTGCGGTAATTTTCGACAGCAATTCTTTTCGATTCAAAACTTTACAAGGAGAACCGTAAAAAGATCATGGAAAACCCTGGAAAGTCGGCCCTCGGCCTCGATCCAAACGTAGCAGCCGGCCTCGCGTACATCCCGATCTGCCTCGTCGGCCTGGTCATGAGCATCCTCATTATCGCGATGGACAAGACGAATAAGCTTGCGCGCTTCCACGCGTTTCAGTCGCTGCTCCTAATGGCGTTCAGTATCGTTCTCTACTTCATCGTGGGTCTCATCGTCGGCGTCGGAGCGGCCGCGGACTCCGGGCTCCTTCAGATCTTCGGCTCGCTGCTCTACTTTGCCGTCCTTTTGGGTATCCTTGCGGCAGTCGTCTTTTGCTGCATAAAGGCATTTATGGGTCAGATCGTCAAGTTGCCGATCATAGGTAACCTGGCTGACAGCTGGTCGAACTAGCCGGATCTTGACCTAAGGATCGCGGGCCGGCCTTTTTTGGCTTGGCCCGCGTTTTCGCGCCTCCGTATTGCCTTGCCCGGCGCTTTTCGCGAAACTGCCCTTGTGAAAACAGTGCTTACGACCTCGGTCGAAGAGGCGGCGGGCTTTATCCGGCGAGGGCGGTTGTGCGCCTTTGCGACCGAGACCGTCTATGGCCTCGGCGCAAATGTTTTTAATGAGGCAGCGATAACACAGATCTTCGAAGCTAAGGGACGGCCGGCTGACAATCCGCTGATCGCACACGTCTCGCGAACAGATCAGATCGCAGAGCTTGCTGCCGAGATCACCGCGAGCGCTCAACAACTGATCGACAGCTTCTTCCCCGGACCGTTAACCGTCGTCCTAAAAAAAACTGAGCGTGTGCCCGCGATCGCGACCGCGGGCCTGGACACCATCGGCATCCGAATGCCGCGGTTCGATCTGGCGAGACGGTTTATCGATGCCTGCGGCGTGCCGCTCGCGGCGCCATCGGCCAATCTTTCGGGCCGCCCGAGCCCGACCACGTGGCAGGCGGTGCTCGAGGATCTTGACGGCCGCATCGATTGCATTCTGCAGGGCGAACCGGCCGAGATCGGGCTCGAATCCACGGTGGTGGATTGCACATGTGACGTACCGCTTGTGCTTCGCCCCGGCGCCGTTTCGCTTGAGGAACTGCAGCGGATCGTGCCCGGGACAAGGCTCTATCAGCCGCCAATGCACGAGCCGGCACGCAGCCCGGGCATCCGCCATCGTCATTACAGCCCCCGGGGCCGCGTCGAGGTTCTCGATGCCGAAACCGCTGCCTCGGGTCGGCGGGCGTTCATCGGTCTCGTGCCTCCTGACGGCGGTTTCGAAATCACGCGAACTTGCGGATCGATCGGCGAGTACGCGCGCGAACTGTACGAGTTCTTCCGCGAATGCGATCGTCGGGGAATTGAGTTGATCGTGTGCGAACCGGTCCCGGAGACCGGCCTCGGTGCGGCGCTAATGGACCGCATTCGTCGGGCGGCGTCCCGATAGGTGGCTATCGCATCGCGACGTGCAGTATGGCCAGTTCGCCGTTGTCCTTCAACGTCTCGGCGCTGAGGCGAGGATCGCGCAACAGCGTTCCGGCCTGGTCAAGAGTGGTCATCGCGAGCACCTCGGTCGTCCCGAGACGTCCGATCTCGTCGATCAGCTCGATATTCGTCCAGATCCGCTTTTGATCGCCATGCGTGTCGCGCACCAGCCGGCCCGCGGCATAGAACTCGGCGTTGTGCGACGGCGCCGTGTGGACCATCAACACTTTCAAGTTTGCGAACCCCCGCGCGTCAGCCGCCTCGATAAGGGACTTGACCGATTCCCCGTCTGCAAACCTCGGAGCAACGAACAACGCGGCCAGTGTCAGTGCAAAGAATGTCGCACCGGCTGCACACTCAGCGGCTTTTAGCCACCTCGAGCTTCGTTCGGCCAGATCACGCACGAAGAGCGCCGTGAGCACGATCGCCCCCGGAACCGCCGGCAGAACATAGCCAGGCAGCTTTGACCCAGAAAAGGAAAAGAACGCGAGCGGAACGAGCATCCACGAAAGCGAGAAAAGGAAAAGCGAGGACCGGGAAAGATCTCTGTCGTCGGCTTTTCTTTGTGTCTCCGTGTCTCTTTGGTAAAAGGTCGCCCTCACTCGCCGCCAGATCGCTGCGAAGAAGAACAGTGTCCACGGAAGCAGCATCAGCGGCAGCACCCAAAAAAAGAAATAGAACGGCTGCGGATGCTGGTATTTGTTCGACGTGTATCGCGCGAAATGATGCTGAATCAAGAATTCGTCAACGAACTCCCATCCGTGCCGCCAGTACATCGGCAGATACCACAACGCCGCAACCCCCGAAGCGATCACGCTGCCCCAACCCAGGCTGAGGATGACCGTCCGACCCGGCCATCTGCGCCGAAAGACGTAATAGGAACCAACGATCGCGACCGGCAAAAGCACGCCGATCAGTCCTTTGGCAAGAAGCGAGACGCCGATGAAAACGTAAAACAGCGCGAGCGGCAAGATCGACCCAGGCGAGCCGGTCTCGTCGCGGCGGTGCCACACAAAAAAACTCGCGAGCGCGCCTGTTATTGTGAACGTAACGACAATATCGAAGCTCGCGCCGTGTGCGAACACAACGATGCTGATCGTCGACGCGGCCATTAGCGCGAGCAGCCGGCCAAAGTCGCCACTCGCACTCGAGTCGCCGATGCGGGCGTGCCGGCCGAGCAGCCACAGACCGGCGACGGTGCCAAGTCCACATAACGCCGGGCCGACGCGGGCCGCAAATTCGCTCACCCCAAACACGTTATAGGCCGCGATCTGCAGCCAATAAAGCAGCGCCGGTTTCTCGAACCAGTTGAAGCCGCCGAGCGTCGGCGTAATCCAATCGCCCCGCTCGTACATTTCGCGTGCCACTTGGGCATAACGAGCCTCATCCGGCCCGACGAACGGCATCGCGAGGCCGAGAAAATATGCGGCCATAGCTAACGCGGCAAGAACGATCCCAACAATTGCGGATCGCGGATTGCGGATTGCGGATTTTGTCATTCAACGCAGCTTGGTTGAAAATAATCGATACT
>CAZSOE010000024.1:0-14196 GCA_964608335.1 uncultured Chloracidobacterium sp. | reverse complement strand
AAGCACCTTAACGTTTCGGGCCTTCGCCTTGCGGACCATCTGATCGAGATTCTTACGTGTCTCGGCGACCGGCACGCCCCGGAGAAGGTCATTTGCCCCCAGCTCGAGTATCAATATCTGGACGTTCTCCTGGTCGAGGACCCAATCGATCCGCTCGAGCCCGCCAAACGTGGTATCGCCCGAGAGCCCCGCATTGACGACCTCGTGATCATAGCCATCGGCCTTGAGGCGTTCCTGAAGCAGGTACGGATACGATTCCTTCTCGGCAAGGCCGAACCCCGCCGTCAGGCTGTCGCCGAAGGCAACGATCTTGGGTCTATCGGCCGAGACGGGCGGGGCAAGCAGAGGGCGGTTCGGTGCGGGCGAGGACCTGGGTTTGGTGGCTGCGCACCCGGCCGCGCCGACCAGTAAAAAGGCGGAACATATAAGGGAAAGATTTCGAATCAAATAACGCATCGTCGAGATGAGATGTCGCAGGTCGGCGACGGGATGTCAGCCCGGGCCGCGTCCATTTCGCACATTCCATATCATACATCTAAGATTGAACGCTGATGATCGAGCTAACAAATGTGACCAAAACCGTGCGGTCGGGCTCGGAGGATCTTACGATCCTCGACGACGTTTCGTTCCATGTGCCTACCGGACAGTTTGTCGCTGTCACCGGAGCTTCGGGCAGCGGTAAGTCCACGCTGCTGGGTTTGATCGCCGGATTGGATGCGCCGACGTCGGGGAAGATCGTGGTGGACGGTGACGATGTCACGGCCCTTGGCGAGGATGCCCTGGCGGCCATCCGCAGCCGGAAGATCGGGTTCGTCTTCCAATCGTTCCACCTGATCCCCAGCTTGACGGCTTACGAGAACATCCTGATACCGATGGAGATCCTTGGGCTCGATGACGTTCGCGCCCGCGCTTCGATGCTGCTTGACCATGTCGACCTTGCAAATCGCGGCCACCATTATCCCTCGGAACTCTCGGGCGGCGAACAGCAGCGCGTCGCCATAGCCCGGGCATTTGCCAATAGTCCGAAGATCCTCCTTGCCGACGAGCCGACGGGCAACCTCGATTCGAAGAACGGGCAGCATATCTTCGACCTGATGAAGGAGCTTCACGCACGTCATCAGGTCACCCTCATGCTCGTCACGCACGACGCCGGACTTGCCGGACAGGCGCAGAGGCGGGTCGTACTTGCCGACGGTAGAGTTGTCGCCGACGAGGGAGTATGAAGTTCATTCTAAGCCTCACGGGACGGGAAATACGCTCATCGTGGCGACGGTTGTTGTTCTTCTTTCTCTGTATCGCGCTTGGCGTCGGCTCGGTCGTCGCCCTTCGCTCGCTGATTCAGAACCTGACAAAAGTCGTCGGGAACGATGCGCGCGCGCTGCTGACGGCCGACCTTGAAGTAACCTCGACAAATGACTTTTCGCCGACCGAGATCGCAAAGATCGAGGAGGTTGTCGCTCTGTTCCCGATCGTCGAGGCGAGGAATGAAACGATCTCGACCGCCATAATGACGCGTCCGGCCGACCGCGCCAAGGAGACGATCGAGTTTGCCGAGATCAAGGGCATCGATCCGCCCTTTCCGCTCGTCGGCGATTTTGTGCTTTCCGACGGACGACCTTTCGAGCATCGGCTGCTTGAGAACAACGGTGCGGTCATCGGCCGGGCGCTTCTCGAACATCTGGAGATCCAGGTTGGCGAACGCATCCGGATCGCGGGAGGCGAGTTCGAGGTGCGGGCCACGTTTGACGACGAACCGGGAGCGCGCGGCGGACTCCGAGTGGGCGGTCTCGTATTTGTCGAAAGAAAGGCGTTCGACGGCGTCGGGATCTCGCGCAACAGCCGTGTACGGCGCCGCATTCTGTATCGAACGTCGGACAATCCGACCGAACTTGTTCGAGCCCTGCGCGACGCATTGAAGGGCACGACGATCCAGGTCAACTCGTATCGAGAGCAGCAGGAGAACATGAACGAGCAGTTCGAGCGGACCGAGAATTACCTCTCGCTAACGGGCCTGCTTATCCTCGTGCTTGGAGGTGTCGGCGTTTGGAATGTCGCCCGCGCCTTCATTGAACAAAAGCGGCGAACGGTTGCGGTCCTAAAATGCCTCGGCGCGACGGGCACACGGGTCATAGGTGTGTATCTCCTCCAGATCTTGTCCCTGGGATTGGTCGGCAGTCTGTCGGGCCTTTTGCTGGCCCAATTAGGACTGCTGCTTGCCGGCTGGAATTTTGGCCCGTCGCTTCCTGCGAGACTTAGCTACGCGGTCAACTTTTCTGCCGCCTGGCAGGGTGTGGTGCTCGGCGTGTTGATATCACTGCTCTTTTCGGCCCTGCCGCTGATGCAGATCCGCGGGATCAAGCCCCGGCTTCTTCTTCGCGACGAGAACAACGCGAGCCTCCGGCGACTGGACTGGACAAAGTGGCTTTTCGCCGCGGCGTGCCTCGGTACGCTGCTTGGACTTTCGGTGTGGCAAGCCGGGTCGGTCCAGGTCGGCGTTTTTTTTCTTGGCGGGCTAGGCCTGACCGGGATCGTCCTCTATTTCACAGCGGCGACGCTTACGTGGCTCCTGCGGAAGCTCAAGGGGTTTAGTTCCTTCTCGTTCCGCCAGGCAGTCAACTCGCTCTATCGGCCGGGAAATCAGACGCGGATAATCCTTCTCGCTGTCGGGCTCGGAGCCTTTGTCGTGATCACGGTGCAGGCGATGCAAACGAACCTCGTGCGTGAGTTCGATTTCACCAGGAACAGCCGGCTGCCGAGCATGGTTTTTGTTGATATCCAGAAAAGTCAGATCGCCGACGTGGCACAACTGATCGAGCGGCATACCGGCGAAAAACCCGAGGAGCTGCCGACGGTCAGGGCGCGTATCGCGGCCGTGAACGGAACGCCGATCGACTACCAGCAGACCGAGATCCGACAGCAGCAGGGCCAGATAGGGCGCGAATTCGCGATCACTTACCGGGATGGGCTGGAAGAGAACGAGACGATCGTCGCCGGCGACTGGTGGCCCGCCGGCGAAGCCGGCGAGGTCCCGGAAGTATCCATCGAGGAGCGTATGGCAGAGTCGATCGGTGTTTCCGCAGGCGATTCGATGACCTTTGACATTTCGGGTCGCAAGATCACGGCCCGGGTCCGCAGCGTTCGCGAGATCGACGTTCGCAATGCCAGGACCCGATTCGTTTTCGTGTTCCGGCCGGGAGCGCTCGAGAAAGCCCCGCAGAGCTTCGCGGCGACCGTTCTGCGGCATAGTTCCGCGACGGACCGCCAGCGGTTGCAGCGCGAGATACTCGACCGTTTCCCGAACGTACAGATCTTCGATGTTGCCGATATTCTTGCCGTCGTCAATCGCCTTGTGAACAACTTTGTGATCGCGGTCTCTTTCGTGGGCAGTTTCGTGCTGTTGAGCGGGATATTGATCCTGATCGGTTCGGTGGCGCTGACCAAGTCCCAACGCATCTATGAAAATGCGATCTTAAAGACCCTCGGGGCCGATCGCCGTACTCTGGCGACGATCCTCGTGGCGGAGTACGGGTTGCTTGGACTGCTCGCAGGGGTGATCGCAACCAGCTTCGCCGTCGCGCTCTCTTTCGCGGTGACGGAGTACGTGATGAACTTTGACTGGGAATTCGATCCGCTGCTGGCGGCAGCCGGAGTCCTTCTTACGGCATTGCTCGTAACGGTCGTCGGCGTCGCAGCGAGTTTTGATGTCCTTTTTCGCAGGCCGCTTGCGACGCTACGGTCGCAGTGATCATGTGAACGACTGGCCTTCGAGCACCGCTCGCATTGTCACCTGCCCGTGCAGCGTTTCAAGGTAGGCGCCGAAGCGGTGCAGTATCGGGACGAGGTCCTTATTCTGCTTGGTGACGAGTATCTCCTCGACGAACCGTTCCACCGTCTCGGTGTCTTTATAGAACAAAAATCTTACCGTTCCCTGCATGAATTCGCGAAGTGAATTCCTGAGAGCCTCGATCCGTTTCTTCTGGGGATCTTGCTCGGCACTCTGGACCGCGGAGATCATCTCTCGCAGCTCGCGGCAAAGGATAACCGACTGGTCGCGCTTGACCTGAAAGTTCGGGAAGAGGTCGAAGACATCCGCCGCAGGGTCCAATAGGCGTGCAAAGCCCGCGACTATCTGCTGAAATCCGTCGCTCAGAAGCGACTGAGCGGTTTCCATGCGCGCAAAAACCGAAGGCGACGGCCGGACATCGACGATGCCAGCGAGCGCCTGGGAGTACACCTTCTTCAACTCGAGCGATGCCGTGTAAGCGGCGGCGTCGAGCGACGCGAGCAGATCGGCCTCGGCCTCCGCACCGCGATCGACGCGATTATTGATAAATGTGGTCAGTTCGAGGATCTGCTCGTTGACCCGCGAAAAGATAAGTATCGCCGGTTTTAGGGGCTCGTCGTTCGCGAGCATTCGGCCGATAACGCTCAGCCATTTTAGGACCCGCGCGAATCTGGGAAGGATAAGCGCAAGCTCGGCGTTCTCGTTTCGTGAAAGGGCGTCGAGCAGGGCAGCGGGCAGATAACCTTCCGCCTGGATCTCGGCGTTGCGAATGAGTGACCCAAAAGCGGGCTCGTCGCTCAAGCGGTGGGCGAGGATTCGGGCCCAGCTTCGCCACTCGTTTCGACCAATAGCCCCCGAGTCGATGATGCCCTGGCTCAGGGCGATCGTCTCGCGAAGGGCTTCGGCGAGCCGGCGGGCCCCAACGATGTTGCGGCGGCCGGTCCCGAGGACCAGACTGCCGAGCATCGAGCAACGTTGAAGTCCTGAATGGACGAGCCGGAATTCTCTTTCTGCGCTCGCCTGCGAGTTTGATTCGTAGAACGGCCGGTCTCCGCCGCCCAGAAAACTCTCGATCCCGGACAACCATATGCCAAGCTCAATGGCGAGCTCTTCGATATCCGGCAAGGCTGTGCGCTCGGAAAGCACCTCGGTCGGGGAGGGATCCGCAGCTACGCGGACGTCGATATCTTCGAGCAGGATAGATTCCAACTTACAAGTGCCTCGCAGGAAAATGGGAACGAGCGGCAATGGGCGTGGGAAGGCCGCTATGTATATTTATACCTTAATTTGGAGTTATTCGGCAACACAAAATCGGGTGCGCGTTTTGTTGTCGATCACCTGCCGATGTAAGCTCGACCCGAACAATGGCCATTCTGCTCGTCGCAACGATGAACAGCGGCAAGCTTGACGAATTCACGTCGATGCTTACTGGTATCGACGTCGAGATCGTATGCCTGCCAGACCTTAAGGACGAGGTTGCCGAGGTTGACGAAACCGGCGCCACGTTCGACGAAAATGCGCGGCTTAAGGCCTCAGGCTACGCGCAGCGAACGAGACTGCACACTCTAGCCGATGATTCGGGGCTCGAGGTGGCCGCGCTCGGCGGCCGCCCCGGTGTGTTATCGGCACGCTACGGCGGCGAGAATAAGACGTCCACGGAAAAGATGGAAGTGCTCCTTAACGAGCTCCGGTTATCGGGCGGGGCCGACCGCTCGGCGCGATTTGTTTGTTCGCTGGCGTTCGCGGAACCGACGGGAAGGATCCTGTTTGAGGCACGCGGTATCTGCACCGGGCGAATCTCTCGCCGGCCGAGGGGCGAAGGCGGATTTGGCTATGATCCGATCTTCGTTCCGGAGGGTTTCGCCGAGACGTTCGGGCAACTCCCGGCCGCTGTCAAGCAGAGCGTCGGACATCGCGGCCGGGCGCTCGCTCAAATTGTCCCGTTTTTACGCCGCTTTTACGCGGTTGCAACTTGACCTAGCGCGCTTTCGGGCTTAGAATTCGACACTTGGAATCGTTTTGAGATTGAAAAACGGGGCGTAGCACAGCCTGGTAGTGCGCACGGTTTGGGACCGTGAGGTCGCAAGTTCGAATCTTGCCGCCCCGACCAGCAGCGTTCGGCAGGTGCAGCTGGCCATTTCTCGTTTGCCCAGTCTGGCCCGGGCAACACACTCACTGGGAAGTTCTAGATCACAACCAATACTTGGAGGTTAATTCAAAAAACTATGGCTCGAATGACACAAAGCGATATCATTGGCAACTTGGCCGATAGCTGCGGGTGCAAGAAATCACAGGTCAAGGCAATGTTCGACGCCCTGACGGACCTTGCGACCCGCGAGGTAAAAGCAAACGGCGAGTTCACGGTCCCTGGGTTCGGAAAGCTGAAAAAAACGCATCGAAAAGCACGCGAGGGTCGTAACCCGGCAACGGGCGCCACCATCATGATCCCGGCGAAAACGACGGTCAAGTTCAGCGTCGGCAAGGCGATGAAGGACTCCGTTGCGTAGCACAGGATATTGGGGTTTATACCTCACCGACCGGCAAATCTTGTGTTTGCCGGTTATTTTTTTACCTACAGGTCAAAAAAAGTAGTGACAAGCGCTGTATTTTCTGTTAACATCGCATTACAGGTTGAAAGCTACGGCGACCCTAGGCCACCCCCGGCAAGCCAAAATGCCCGGTTTTCAGCTTTTTTGCTAACCGTTTCGCCCTATGCTACTCGAGACGGACCCAACTAAAACGGAAAGGAGAAGAAGAAGTGGCAGCAGCTAGACCTATGACCTTGCAGGACCGGGTTCTGCAGATCGACCATATTCAGGCACGGCGTTTTGCCAAGCTCAATGATGATACGATGGAGATCGCGGCTGAGGGCATTATCCGGCACCTTCGTGCCTGTGCCCGTATGGATGTAAATCCGGATGCCTCCGCGGTTCGCGAGATCATCGACGATGCGATAAATGGCCGACGTGTCTTTGCGGAAACCTCAAACGACCTTTTGGCCGCTTAGTAGTTCTTATAAATAGTCATTAGTAATACCCAGCTGGGCTGTCCTCTCGGACGGCCTCTTTTTTTCTCACTGCCGTACCTGCAGCCGGTAAAGTACATAGGGGCCGATCACCTCGCGGTCCGTGCGTTCATACCAGCGGTCGAGATTCGCAAGGTGAGATTCAGTCGAAAGCCCGACAACCAGGTATTTCAGGCGTGGAAACCGCGGATCGCGTGCGTCGAACCCCTCAAGGAACTGCGCATACTTGCGAGCCTCTTCATCGACCTCTGCGAACCGGATCGGGGAGTACTGAGAGTTGAGCCGGTCTGTATGACGGCCCCACCCGAATAGGGCGATGACCGATACGATGTCATCGCCGCTCTTTATTGCTGAGGCAAGCTGATCGGGCGACACGCCGGAATAATGCAGGAGTTGGTAGTACCGCTCCTTATTTTCTTGTGTTGTAACCCCCGCGAAGATGTGCTGATGCCGCGCCCATAGAACGGCCTGCGGAGCGACTGTGGGCAGATCGTCGGCCTCGGCGATCGCCATGTGAAGCACGGTGTCGCGATGAGGATCAGTCGAACCCCTAGCGAGCTGAGCCAATCGCTGCGCGACCGGGTACGCCTCATCGCGAGCGACGTTAACGTCGTCAAGGATCCGGACCGTGTAGTGGCATTCGACAAAACCCCAGCCGGCGGCAAGCAAAGCCAGTGCGGTTGCAGCGATCGTCCGGAGCTTATTACCTGCACTCGCGGTCCGCCAGAAAAGACCCGCGGTCAATACGGCCGAGAGCCCGGCGACGTAATTGCCGATAAATACCTGGTAGTGGATCGGCTGCAGCTCGCGACCGGTCAACACCTGTTGGTTGAAAACGACGATGGTCGTCATCGCCAGCGAAACCGTAAACAACACCGCCCTGTCGCGTACTGCAAATCGCCCTAATAACACGCCGATACCCAGAAGCCCAAGAACAACGAACCCGACGAGTTCCGGCGGCCGTGTGAGGTCGAGCTCGCGCGTTTGAACGAGAAGCTGCACTTCGTCCAGCGTGTGCGCTCGATTCGATAGCAGATATGCGTAAACGATCAGCGAAACTCCGCACCCGGATGCCACGAACGCCAACCGCTTGATACCGTTCAGCCAGCCTTCGGGTCTGGCGGCGAGCCAACAAAGAGTCAGGCAGCCAAGCCAGGCTATCGCGGTTGTCCAAATGTAGAAATACGAGAACGCGGTGTAGGCGAACGCGAGGCAAGCGAGTGAGATCCAGAGCCAGCGCGAGGTCGTTCTCTGCTGTTTCGGATCATCCGCTTCGTGGGTCGGAGCTCCGTCGGCGGCGGCGATCGCCTTCCACACGAGAGCAACGAAGGCAAAGAAAGCGGGCATCGCCAGCGCCGGAATGTAGCGGCGGAAACCGGGAAAGTACGGATATGCGTAACTTGTCTCGAGTATCTCGCCGATAGCGCCTTCGCCGGCGAAGATCGCTCCGCCGGCCAGGACCACGAGGCTTCCGGCCATCGCGAAACGATCGTCGTCGGTGAGCCTTGCGACCAGCCAAAAGATCGCCAAAGCGGTGAGGAGAGCGGCGATCGCGCCTGAGATCGTCATCGCCCACGGTGCGTTGATGCCGAGTATGCGGGCGGGCAGAGCGACAGTGTAGGGAGCAGCAAATTGTATGGAAAAGAGCGATTCGGGCTGCGGCGTTTCCGGCGAATCATCGCGGCCCGTGTAAGGGTCGTTCTTACGAGGGCGGCCGTCGATCAGGGCCTTAACGTACGCTGCATACGCTACCTCGTCGATGTCGTTGTAAGCGTAATGGCCGTTCCACTCTGCGCCGCGGAGGTAGATCATCTTCATCTGCGGGTACAGGGCAAACGCGGCGAGGAACAGGCCCGCAACAATGCCGAAACGCCATCGTAACTTCATAAAAGATTGCAGATTACCATAACGGGCGTCATGGTCTGAACCGTATGTATTTCACCAGACGGAGGCGTTCTCCGTGGCGTGCTATACCTCTAGGTAAATGGTTAGTTGGAGGAAATTATGACCAAGCTAATAAACCGTTTCTTTTTGTCATTCGTGCTCATCATTGCCGGCAATATTGCTGCTAGCGCCCAGATCGATCCGGGCTCGGCGGTCAAGGCGGACATTCCGATGTCGTTCACCGTGAATGGGAAACATTTCCCTTCGGGCAGTTATCATATCTCCCGACTGACCAGCAATGTGCCGTCATCGGCCCTGGTGTTTCGAAATTTCGATGGTGATTCGATCATTATTAACACCGCGCCCAGCAGGGTGGATCGAACCGTGCGGCGCACGCATCTTGTGTTCGATTGGGTGGATGGCGGCTACATGCTTTCGCGCATCGCGATCGGTGGGCAGGGTACAGCTTACGAGCTACGCAAGACCTCGCAGCAGCGGCACGCGATCGCGAGGAACCGGCAACGGATTATCACGATTGACGAGACCGGATCCTAGGCTCATCTTTGCATTGATCCAGTAACGGGAGGTGCGGCCCCAGCGGCCGCCCTCTCTTTTTGTTTCCGCGACATTCTCTTTTAGTCCCGTACAGCGATATGCAATAGAATATTGACGTGAGCCTTGCCGATAAAATAAAAAGCGATCTTACCGCGGCGATGAAGTCGCAGGATGCCGTAAAGACCGGAACATTGCGGATGGTGAAGGCCGCCATAATGAACCGGCAGATCGATAAGGGCGCCGCGTTGTCCGACGATGAAGTGCAGAAAGCCCTTCAGTCGCTTGTAAAGCAGCGGCGCGATTCCATCGAGCAATATGAAAAGGCGGGCCGCGGCGAACTTGCTGCCAGGGAAGCGGCCGAGATCGCGATCATCGAGGCCTATCTGCCAAAAAGTGCAACGCCCGACGAGATCGCGGCTGCGGTTGAAGCTGCGATGTCCGAGACAGGAGCTTCGTCGATGAAAGAGATGGGTGCGGTGATGAAAGCGGCCCTTGCCCAACTCGCAGGAAGATCCGCAGACGGTCGCGTTGTGAGCGAGGCCGTAAAGGCACGGCTTCAATGACCGGAAAAGGCGGCTGGCTTGAATCGACGCGGCACCGCCGTGCCAGGCGTGCGTTGGAGCGTCAGCTCGCTTACCAGACAAATAAGGCTGCCGGTTATCGTGGCCACGAGGCAGAACTCGTTCACAATAACTTCGCCCACGCTCAGGCCGTTCGTTCCCGCATCGAGGCTGTCCGGGGGCTGCAGGCGACCGATCGGATCCTCGAAGTTGGCAGCGGCGCCCACGGGATCGTGTTTGGTCTCGGCGCGGGATCGGCCGTGGGCGTGGACCCGTTAGCGGTCCATTATCGACGCCTTTTTCCGGGGATACAGGCGGGCTCGACAACGGTCGCAGCCATTGGCGAGAGGCTGCCGTTCGGGGATGCATCCTTCGATGTCGTCTTGAGCGACAACGTGATCGATCACGCCGAGGGTCCCTTCGAAATCCTGACCGAAATGGTCCGCGTGCTGCGGCCCGCGGGCCTGTTGTACTTCACCGTTAATGTTCACCATCCCGTTTACAACCTCGCGTCGAGGCTGCACGGGGCCTGGAATGCGGTCGGCCTGAGGTTTGAATTGTCGGCCTTTGCCGATCACACGGTCCATCTGACCGAGCGACGCATCTCCGCTGCGTTCAGACAGCTGCCGCTTAAGGTCGTTGAGCAGGGCTCGACCATCGCTGCGACCCGCAGCCTGCAGCGGTCGGCCGGCCGGTCCGGTGCCGACGCCCTCCTCAAACGTCTGTTTTTTAAGAATGCGGTCTTCGAGTTGATTGCCGTCCGGCGGTGATGCGGCTTGCCATAATTGGCGGTCGTGGCTGAGCTGCCGACGGTCGTTTCCCCGAGTCCCGAAATGCGTCCACGAACCCGCAGCCTCAAGGCCCGAGACCGGAGAGTTAAACCATTTATTATCAATAATTTTTGGCGGAGTGAGGGTATCACGATTTTTCGATATTTTTTTCTTGACATACCAAGGGAACACGCCTACTATTTAGCCACAACCTAGCGGACAGATCCCCCAAATCGACATTGCCGGCCTTGGCCGGTCTGTGTCCGACTTTTTCTTTATGGGGGATCTACAAATGAAAAGCACGGCCCGACGGTTTTCGCTGCTTGGCAGGAAGACCTTATATTTTGTTGCGCTTGCGGCGCTGTTCGCGGCGGCGGTAGGCGTATATCTTTCGGCACCGGTCAGTACGGTCGTCGAGGCGCAGAAAGGCTCCGACATGATCAAATCGGACCTGCCGTCGCGACCCGACCGGTTGGCGATAGCACTCGATCTGCGTTCGGCACATAACCTGGCTGCGTTCGGCGGCGGGGGAACGGCAGACGACGGCGCGACGATGCGGGGCGACCGAGCGACGGCAAAAGAAAACCGTCAGGTGCGGCAGGACCTCGAGCGTGCGCATTCGATCATCAAGCAGTTGGACTGCACACCGGTTGACGGCGACCTGACGGGTCGCACGTTCGGTCCCGGAGTGTACTGCCTTCCGACGATGAGGCTTGCGGGCCAGATGACTTTGGACGGACTCGGCGACCAGAACGCGACGTTCGTGTTCATCGTCAGGGGTTCGATCGAAGCCGCACGCGGAGCGAGCTTTGCTCACCAAAATGGCGCCGCACCGCAGCACGTGTATTTCTGGGCCGAAGACAAGGCCAACGTAGCCGATGGCGTCACTTTTGGGGGCACGATCCTCGCCCGCAACGCCGTCACGGTTGGTTCAGGTTCCGACATCAAAGGTCGTGCGTTGTCGGTCGATGGCAAGGTCACCTTTAACGGTGAGTCCGCAGCCGGAGGCGGCACGGGCGTCCTCGAGATCTGTAAGCAGGCCGTGGGAGGCGCGCTGGTCTACCAGTTCATCGCGGTGGACGAGGCGAACCGTCTTGTCCGGTTCAACAGTGACGCCCCTGGGACGTTTATTGGCCCCCCGGTCCCCGTCACCGGCCTTCCCTTTCTTGTGACGATCGTCGCGATCGATATTCGACCGTCGACGGGCGAGCTCTTCGGTCTCGGCAGCAATGGCCGCCTCTATCGGATCAATGCGACGACCGGCGCGGCAGTCGTGGTCGGCACAGGCTCAGTCGGCCTTATCGCGGCTACGACGTTTATTGGCTTCGATTTCGACCCCATCGCTGACTCGATCAGGGTTTCGACCGCGGCCTTTGCCCCCACGGACAACCATTTCAAGTTCAACCCGACCACGGGTGCGGTGACGCCGCTCCCTGATCTGCCAGAGAATGCGTCGGGCATCGGCTTCACCGGTAACTTCCCCGGTGCTGTCAGCACAGACCCGTATTTTCTGAGCGTTAATTCGGGCATCGCGCCAACACCCGACGAGCTCTATCGAGGCGTCGGCGAAACGGGTACACAGACCCTTGTCGGTCCTTTGGGATTTAACGCGAACGCGATCAACGGTTTCGATATTTTTGGGCTGAACAACGCCGCATGGGCGGTTCTCGCTCCCCAAGGGCCGCTTGTGGGGAACTCAACGCTTTACAGTATCAACCTGGCGACGGGAGCAGCGACTGCTGTCGGCCTGATCCCGGACCAGGTCGGACCGGTGCCACTGAGGCTTCGGGGTCTGTCGACGATCGCAGCAACGCATACCGGTCCGCCCACCGGGCTTGAGAACCGGATCTTCCGGTTCCGCATCGGTGCTGACATTTACGAAGCTCCGGTTGGCGGATGTACGGGCCCGATCGAACTGGCGACCGGAAACGTCGTCATCGAAGAGCTTAACGACGGGCGTTTCTTCGGCGGTTCGGGTATAGAGTGGACCGACCGTTTCAGGCTGGTGAATGTCAATTCACCAACGCAAGGCGCCCTTGGAGCAGTGAACCTGCCTCTGAGGACCGCCAACGTGTTCATTCGTGAGGGCAGCATCGCAAACATGACGGTGGTGAACTTTGTCAATCAGTTCGCCATCCCTGCAGTCATCGAGATCTGCAAGCGGTCCGTTGCTCCAGTGAGCGTCGAGCCGTTCGACCCGCGAGACGACGAGAATGGTGAAGGCGCGGGCGTCGTGATCAACGATCTGGATGTGTCGGGGTTCTTTGATTACACGGTTGACGCGTTGCCGGGACAATCGTTTTCGGTCCCGGTTGGTTTCTGTTCGGGCCCGATACAGGTGCTTCCGATCGCGGAGCCCGGGCCTGTGCCGCAGTCGTCGTACGTCCGCGTGACCGAATTGGCGCACGAGAGCTTCCAACTCGAGTCGGTGACGACCTTCCCGGCAGACCGGCTGGTGCAGGTGTTCCTGAATCAGGGTGTCGCCAGCAATATCCCATGTTCGACTATCGGTGAGCAGTTGACACCCCCGGGATGTGTCTTCAGCAATCCGGGCGGCGGCTATGCCACTGGCAGAGTCGTTGAAGGGGGAGCTGGCAACCAGACCACCTTCAACTTCTTCAACCGGTCCCGTCCCGGACGGATCAAGGTCTGTAAGATAGCGGGTCCCGGCATCCCGATCGGAACGATCTTTAGGTTCCGCATCGACGGCATCGCTCCGAGCAACCCGTTCCCGGGCCCGATCCTGCCCGGCATCTTCGTAACAAGGTACGTCGATGTTACGGCAGGCCCTGCGGGACAGGGTGGCTTCTGCCAGTTTGTTGACGGCCTGTTTATCGTCGGCACACAGGTGATCATCGAGGAGCTCCTGCCGCCGGTCGGTGGTCCTTCGCCGAATCTGAGTCCGATAAACGGTGTCCCGGGTGAGATCCGCGTTTCGAGGATCCGCTATCAACGCCTCGACCTCAATCTTCCGAATACGGCGGCGTATCAAGCCGTTCTAAATAGCCGGAGGGTGGGCGCGCTGGTACGACGTGAAACGATCGAGTTCGAGTATACGGACTATGTGTTCCGTCCGACTCTGCTCAAGATCTGTAAGGTCGCGGGCGTGGGTGTGACCCAGGGAACATCATTCACATTCAACGTGGTGATCGATGGCGAGGGCGGCTTGTTCGCGCCTCCGGCCTCGATCGCGGTACCGCCGTTGACGGTCCAGGCAGGCCCCGCTGCGCAGGGCGGCTTCTGTGCCTTTGCACAGGGTCCGTACACACCTACGAGCACGACACCGCCTGTAGGCACATTCCGTGTTGGTTCGACCGTCGAAGTGACCGAGGACGCGGGCAGCCCCGTGATCTCGTCGCCGACGGGCAACACGATCTCGGCATGTACTGTGGCCAACGCACGCTGCGGCCGTATGACGCTGGGCAATCCGGGTGGTTTCAACGAGATCACCTTCACGAACAGCATCGTCGCATCGCCGCGTCCCGCGCCGTTCGACTTCGATGGTGACGGCAAGACCGATATATCGGTTACGCGTCACTCGTCGCCGAGCACGTGGTACCAATTGCGTTCGGGCGGCGGCTACACCTTCACCCAGTTCAACCTCGGACAGACGGGCGA
>CAZSOE010000023.1:13395-14327 GCA_964608335.1 uncultured Chloracidobacterium sp. | reverse complement strand
GGGATAACGACGACTACAATTGTACTGTCGTCGCCCGTTAAGAGAAGAGTGATCGAGCCGGCGGTCTAAGTCGAAGAATTCCTGTGGCTCAGTAACCGACCCGTTTGAAGTCCCGTCCGGCGATCTTCAGAGTGTCAAATTTCCCCGAAGCGCCTTTTGTAAACCCGAGAACATCACCATTGCCGCCGGGGATGACCACGACGCGCACCGTATCCTTTTCCGTGAATGGCGTGGACACGGTGTAAAGATTGCCCCACCGCATCGCGAGCGAGTCTCCCTTGGCACTGATCTCGATCGTGCCCAGCAGATCGTTCGTGTAGGTGCCGGTATATGCGGTGAGCGGCTCGGTCAGCTGTGAAGTTCGCTTAGCACGTTCGGCTGTCGAGGCCATCGTTTGTTGCTTCCGACGCGCGTATTGCGCGGCAAATTCGTCGAGCTGTTTGGCGTAATCGGCTTCGAGGTTTGGTGTGCCGAGCCAGAGGTCGTACGCGTACGCGGCGAGCATGTCGGCCATTCGTCCGCCTGCGAGGTCGTTATTGACCAGCACCCCGACAGCGATCCGTTTGTCGGGCATGTAAGAGACGTGGCTGCGATAGCCGGAATAGCCGCCGTGGTGATAGATCACGTTTTGATCGCGGTATTTTCCGATCTGCCAGCCGAGACCGTACTCGCCATCACCCGAGAACGGCGGTTCGTTTCGCGTATTCTTTGTGTACCCGGTGTGGACGGTATTGAGGATGTCGGCCGGGATGACCTGTTTGCCGTTCAGCTTGCCGCCGTTCATGTTCATATTGAGCCAACGCCCAAGATCGTTGATGGACATGAAGTGGCCGCCCGCGGCCTGCATGTTGTTGTCGACCTTGTCCACGTGCGAACGGACAACGGCACCCCCTTCGCCTCGAAGGCGATCGCGTGCGCCTGCCGAAGAAGCG
>CAZSOE010000023.1:11303-13385 GCA_964608335.1 uncultured Chloracidobacterium sp. | reverse complement strand
GCGCCCTGTTGCTCGTCCCAAATGTACGGCGCAGCGATCGACCATTTTTTTCGCACCGCCTGCGTGCGATAGGCCGTTGAGTGGTTAAGGCCTACGGGATCGAAGATGCGCTTCTGGAGCTCGTCCTGCCATTTCAGCTTGAGGTTGTTCTCGAGCAGCAGCCCGTAGATGTTATAGCCGAGGTTCGTATATCTATATTTTCCAAACCACGCCTCATCGATCGTTGTGCCGTCGGCAAAAACATGTGCGATCTCGCTCTTGTCGATCTGCCCGGTGTAAGCCGTCCGATGAACGAGCGCGTCGTTGCGCAAACCGCTCGTGTGTGTAAGCAGGTCGCGCACGGCGATCTTTTCGGGCAGCGGCGTCTTGAACTGAATGCCAGTCGTGTATTTTGTCACAGGATCGGTAAGTTTGATCTTTCCTTCCTTATCGAGCATCGCCGCCACCATCGCCGTGAACGATTTGGTTGTCGAGCCCATGTACCAGATCGTATTCGCATCGGCCTTGAGCCCCGCTTCTTTGTCGGCCATACCGTAGGCCTTGGTAAAGATCGGCTTGTCGTCTTTGATCACGACGAGCGCAATGCCCGGTACGTCGGCGATCCTTTCGAAGGTTTTGACGATCGTAGAGTCGAATGTAGCGTTGAAATCACGCGGACCATCGCTCTGCGCGAATACAATTCCGGAATTCAAAACCAAAACGACTAGCGAAAGGACGATCGCTTTTCTCATATATTTATTTTCCTGTGAATGAACTATGGGCCGGTAAGATAACGGCTGCCTGAGTGGGAATGTTCCGCGAAATGTGAGGCGGCCGTTGCAGAGGCCCGCGTGTTAGCAAGGGCGGTACACGGCCGTCAGGGCAACTCGGTCACCGTGCCAAACGGAACATCTCCTTGCGCATACAACACATACTCGACGGCCGCTGCGACATCGGCTGGTTTCCACAAATACCTTGTGCTCGCGCCGCGCGTCCAGATCTTTTGTTCGGGGCCGAACTCTGCGTTCTCCCTGAGCCGGCGTGTCGCGTAGGCCTTCATTTCGGTGACGATCTTTTCCGGCTTTAGCATCGCGGAGACGATCGCGCATTTTGTCTTCTAGCGGAATGTTCACCTCGCGGAGGACCGTACGGAATCTTCTGTCACGACTCCGCTGATGAGAGCCTGGGTGTCGCCGTGCAGCCAAGTACCGTAGGTCGAGAAGGTCAAAAGATAGGCGAGCGGCAACTTGTTCTCCTCGTACTTTTCAAAACCGTAGTCGTCGTATGGGTAGTCGTCCCCTCGCATGCTCATGGTTCGCTACCGCCCTTGCTCACGCGCGGGCCTCTGCAACGGTCCAGGCAACCTGACTTCGGAGCCGCATGACTGTTCTTTCAAGGCCGAGGATCTCGAAAACCGAGAGCATCGACGGGCCGACGGCGACGCCGGTGAGGAGCGTGCGGGCGGCGTTCATGATCACGCCCAGTTTGGTGCCTTTTTCTTCCGTGAAGGCTTTGACGACGGTCTCAATATTCTCTTCAGTATATTCGAGCTGACCGGAGCCCTCCCTCACGGTCGCGCTACTGATACCGGCGTCGGTGAAGGCTTCTTCAAACCGGTCGGCAAGCTCGGGGAGCCAGGTTTTTAGGTCGGTGAATTTTGTAAGGTTCTTGGCGATCGCGCCCGGGTCGAAATCGTAGTCTTCGCTGAAGTATGCGCGACCTTGTGACGAGAAATCTTTGAGAGTGAAGAAACGCGCACGGATGAGGTCGACGGTGCGTTCGAACCACTCCTGAGGATCGGCTGACGAAAGAACCACCCCGTCTCCCGACTGAAAAGCGTCGGGATCCACCCCTGCTTCGTAAGGAGGGGAGCTTTCGGAGTCCTCGTACTCTTCGCGCCACAGTTTCGCGGACTTCAATTCTGCCTTAACGAGCGGAAGCAGATCTTTCAAAGGCATCGTGCGGATGTATTCGGCGTTCATCCAGATCGCCTTATCGTCGGTCCAGTGTTTTGGGTCGCCCTCGTGGAAATTGAAGACGGCGTTCGAGCGGTGGATGCCGTCGAGCGAGAATTTCTCTATCAGCTCGTCGAGCGTATAGATC
>CAZSOE010000023.1:0-11293 GCA_964608335.1 uncultured Chloracidobacterium sp. | reverse complement strand
AAAAAATTTCTGAATGCCGCGGCGACAAAACCGGCATCACGATAGGTCGTCATCGAAACGACCTCGCCGTGTTTGCGTTTTGACAGCTTGCCCTTATTCGGCGCGAGTATCAGGGGCAGATGTGCGAATTGCGGCGGTTCGACGCCCAGTGCCGCGTAGATCAAGAGCTGCTTGTGCGTATTTGTCAGATGGTCCTGGCCGCGGATGACGTGGGTGATGCTCATCTCGATGTCGTCGCAGACAACGGCGAGGTTGTAAAGCGGATGACCGTCTGACCGGAGCAAAACAAGGTCCTCGGTGTCATCGTACGAACGCTCCTGAAGCCCGTAAACACCATCCTCAAAAGAAGTTACGCCGTCGAGCGGGACTTTGAGCCTGATCGCGAAAGGCTCGCCCGCATTGGCCCTTTGCTGGCTCTCGTCCGGGTCGAGATCACGGTACGGGTTAGAGCGCATGTTTCGCTCGGCTTGCTCGCGGGCGCGTTCGACGATCGCCTGCTTGATATCGCCGTCCGTCTTTTCTTCTTTCGGTGTGAAGTCCCGATACGCCTTGCCCGATTCGAGCAATCGCCGAGCGACATCTCGATGCTTGTCGGCGTTATTGGATTGAAAAACGACCTCTTCATCCGGCGCAAAACCGAGCCACGCCAGGCCGTCGAGTATCGAGCGGGTCGATTCCTCGGTCGAGCGTGCAAGATCGGTGTCCTCGATACGAAGCAGGAACTTGCCGCCAGTGTTACGGGCGTAAAGATAATTAAATAAAGCAGTTCGGGCCGAGCCGATGTGTAAGTAACCCGTGGGGGAAGGAGCAAACCTGACGCGCACATTCATACGGGAGTAGTTTCACGCAAAGACGCAAAGAACGCAAAGAAAGGCCGGTAGCCACTGGTGTGGGCCAGACCTTGCTGACCCTTAACCACTGACCACCGACCACTATATCTTATGGCGGAGACGACAGGATTCGAACCTGTGAAGGGCGTTTAACCCTTAACGATTTAGCAAACCGCCGCTTTCAGCCGCTCAGCCACGTCTCCCAAAATCCTGCCTTTTCGAGCGAAAAGCCTTCGAGAAAGGCAGATTTCAATTCTAGCCCCGGGGCAAACTTTGTCAAGGCCGAGGGCATCCTACGGAGCAAACCAGCCAGTCATTTGGCTTGACAGGCTTGATTTTTGCGAACAAAATACGAGAGTTACTGGTATTGGCCTTATCGATGGGGTTTACGATCAAGTCAAGACAAATCATCCTGCCTTTGCTGCTTCTGATCTTAGGGGCGGCCCCGGCGGTGGTCCTTGGCGCCGCGCCCTCGGAGACGGAGTCGCGTAGCGGGAGCGGCAATCTCGGAACGATCCGTGGCGTAGTTCGAGATCAGGGCGGTAGTCCGATCGCGGATGCCACCGTAGCGATCTTCCGTGCCGGAACCACAAAACTTCTCAAGCAAGTGACATCAGCCGCGGACGGACGCTTTGTTGCCCGCATCATTCCCGGCACGTACACGGTGCTTGCGGTCGCCCAGGGCTTTAATCCAGTCAGTGTTGCCGACGTTTCGGTCGCGCGGGCAGCCGACCTGAGCTACGGCTTCAATCTCGAACGCGCCGGCGGCGGCAATACGCTTCCCGAAAAACGACTTGACCGGAATAGTTCGAAGTGGCGTATCCGCGCCGCGCAGATGCAGCGGGCCATATATCAGAATCGTGACGGTTCTGCAGCGGTTGCCGAAACCGAACCGGTCGAACCCGAGGCTGATCGGTCGACCAGACGACCGAGCCAGACGGTGGTCGAAACCTATTTCGGTGGGACGTCGGAGGGCAACACTCGCGGCGTGAACTTTGCCACACTGCTTCCAGTCGGTGATGACTCGCAGGTCCTTCTTGCGGGCCAAACCGGCGTCGGAAAGAACGCGGCGTTGCGCCTTGATGTCGGTGCGAAGTTCAGGCCGTCAGAGTCGCATCAGTTTCGTATCAATACTTCGGCCGGTAAACTCGGTCGATTTGTGGATGGAGGAACCGAGCGCACACTCGGACAGGCGTCGGTGCAGGTTCTTGACGAGTGGAGGGTCCGCGACGATCTGATCCTGGTCGTTGGATTTGATTACGCGAAATTCTTCGGCGCAGGCAACGATGCATCGGTGGCTCCGCGACTTGGCCTTCAATACGATGTCGACGCGAAGACGCGTTTTCGCTCGGCTTTTACAACGCAGACCGACGAGAAGAGCTGGGCGCGTGCGATCGAGCTTGAGGGCGAACCCATAGCCTTTGCGGAGCCGGTCGCGATCGAAGACCTGGTCGTTCAGGAAGGCAAGCCGCAAATGAACAAGAGCCGCCGGCTTGAGTTTGGTGTCGAGCGGCTGTTGAGTGACCGTTCGAGCATCGAAGCGAACGTTTTCTTCGATACGACATTCGGCCGCGGCGTCGGGCTTTCGGGCTTTGCGGTCGACGACGCAACTTTCGATGAGCTGACCGCAAACCTTCAAGGGCCGGCTCGCGGGCTCAGGGTCGTGTATACGCGCCGGATCACGGGCCGACTGACCACATCGGCGGGCTATTCGTTCGGCAATGCACACAAGCTTGCTCCGGGCGGGCTGAGCGACCCGTTCAGCGTCTTCGAGGCCGATGGCTTCCAGTCCTTCTTCGGGCAGGTCTCGGCTGACTTCAAGACCGGAACCACGATCCGGACGATCTACCGTCTCTCGCCGCAGGCGACCGTTTTTGCCATCGACCCATTCAAGGGTCGCCTGGCGATATACGATCCAGGGCTGAGTGTTTATGTGACGCAGAAGCTGCCGAATTGGGGTTTCCCGTTTCACGCCCAGGCGGTGGTCGATGCGCGTAACCTGCTCGATCATCACACCGGCATCTTTGGCGAGGAAGGTTCGCTCAGGATGAACGCCTATCAGCGGATGGTGCGAGGGGCGATCCAGGTCCGATTCTAAGGCGTCGTATCGCACTCGTTTGCGGGTCGCTCCGCAGGAAGCCCGTTCCTACGTGGGCAAATGCATTCTCCAAATTCTCGGATACAAAAGCAAAATGCTGAATGGCCAAGCGGAGACTTAGAACTGGCCTTTTTCAGGATGTGAGATTTTCGCACATATTCTGCACTGAACACGTGCATTCGGCCTTTATCCAAATGGAACGCATCTTGCCTGAAAAGTCGGCGGGAAAGTATGCCCTGAGCGGATGAAGGAAAAGACGCTGACAAGCTGGAGCCTGATCTGGCTTTTGGCCACCGTGATGCTCGTCGCGGCCGGCGCTCTAAACCTGTCGCAGCGCGCCTTTCAGAACATGCCGCCTACAGACGGAGTTCGGTGGGTGCACCGGGCGGATGGCGGCATCTACGCAGACCGGGTCACGCCAGGTCTTGCCGGATCGCGTGCGGGTATATCGGTCGGCGACCGACTGATCGGGATCGGGCTCGAAGGTGAAAAGACCGAGGAGATAACCTCGATCGCCGACGTCCAGATGTACCTCGAGGCGGCCGGGGTCGACGGCAATCTTACCTATTTCTATCAGAAGCCGGCTTACTCGTTTTCCGACAACTACTATTTCGCCGATCTGAAGCACATTGACGCCGTCGGCCGGTGGACGCCGTCAGTTATCTTCCTGTCGATCGTCGGCCTGATCTGGCTCGGAGTCGGAGCTTTCGTCCTGTTCAAGCAGGGCAGCCACTCGCCATTCGTGCTGCATTTTGCGGCAGTCTGTCTCGCGGCGTTCGTATTCCACACATACCGGTCGATCGGTATTGGGCGCGACTTCGACCTTGCGATCGATCTGCTCGACAATTTTGCTCTCGCGTTCTTCGTTCCCCTGTTCCTGCATTTCTGTATACGCTATCCGGTCAGGAATGCGGTGTTTTTTGAACCGCGATGGAAGACGTACTTGCTGTATGCCCCGGCGGCGATCCTGTCGGTTTCTCTGCTGGTTCTCACCCTTGTGCCGCAGATCGTGCCCGACTCAGGCCTTGCGGCGCGGATCGCAGGCTTGACCGACCGTTATAACCTGATCGCGTTCGTTTACCGGGCAAACTTCTATCATTTTGTCGCCGGGGTTTCAGCCGGCGCGGCGGTGCTGGTCTGGCGTTTCTTCAAGAGCAGTCAGCCGCTGGTCAAGCAGCGTTTGAAGTGGACGATGTCCGGTACGATCGCTGCGGTGATACCGATCGTCGTGATGCAGTTGGTCGAGCGGTTCGCGATCCAGATCCCCGACGACAACTTCAGTACAGCCATAACGACACTGCCGCTTGCCCTTATTCCGCTTAGCTTTGGCCACTCGGTGATCCGCTACCGGCTGATGGACGTGGATGTCGTCGTTCGCCGCGCGCTCGTTTACGCGATGACGACCGTCGCTATCGCGATGATGATCGGGGCTGTGGCACTTGGCCTCGTGTTCTTTGCGGTCGGGAACGACCTTTCGACGACCGAGATCACGCTCCGTGCGTTGATAGCGATCATTGCGATGGGAGCGATCGTAATGCTGAGCGAGCCACTCAAGCGGTACCTGCAGGAGCGGGCCGACCGCTTCTTCTATGGTGAGCGATACGATCTTCGCCGGAGCCTTCTCGATTTCGGGAAGACGCTTTCCGCGACAACGGCGCTCGATCCGCTGCTTGACGGTTTGATCGAAAGGATGCGTCAGGTGCTCGACGTACAAAAGGCCGCCGTTTTCATCGAGGACGAGACCGTTCCCGAGCACTACCGCATTGCGCGTTCCGCGGGCCTAAGCGACGAGTATAAGATCCCGCCCGACTTCCGGACGATGATCCGCCAGAAGTCGGCTGCCCGGGGCGTGGTCCGGGCGGATGAGTTCGACCTTCCGGACGTCGACCTGCTCGGACTCGGCGTGGCCGGCGAGAATGGGAATGGAAACGGGAATGGCAACGGGAACGGGAAGTTTTTATTCCGTCAGGAGCTGCATTATTTTGTCCCGTGCGTCGCGGGCGGAAAGATGGTCGCGGTCATCGGGCTTGGCCGTGCAAGCGACGGGTCGCTCCTTTCCAGCGAGGACCTCGAGATACTCAAGACCGTGTCGGGCTATATCGGCGTCGCTATCGAGAATAGCCGTCTTTACGGTCAGCAAAAACAGCACACCGAAGAACTGGCCCTGCTCAAGGAATTTAACGAGTCGATCGTCGAATCGGTCAACGTCGGTCTGCTCGCCGTCGATGAGGACGGGCGCATCACGCGGTGCAATTCGCCGTTCGAGGAGCTGATGGGCCTCACTCGCGGCGAGGTCGTCGGCAAGCTGGTCAATGATGTTTTTGACGAGAGTTTTGCCCTGAATCTTGAGAGCATTCTCGGCAAGTCGCGATGGCATCTGACCGAGGTCAGAAACGCATACAAGCTGCACGCGTTCGATAAGAATGGACACTCACTCATCCTGAACGTCGCGGTCGCTCCGCTGCGTTCTATATCGAACCAGCAAACAGGGGCGATCCTTGTACTCGAGAATGTCAGTTCGCGAGTCAAACTTGAAGAAACGCTTCAGCAGAGCGAAAAGCTGTCGAGCATCGGGCTGCTTGCAGCGGGCGTAGCTCACGAGGTGAACACACCGTTGACGGGCGTTTCGAGCTACACGCAGATGCTGCTTGGGATGGTCCCCGAGACCGACCCGAAACACGCGTTGCTGCAGAAGATGCAGCGGCAGACCGAACGTGCCTCGAATATCGTTGGAAATCTGTTGAACTTCTCGCGGACCGGCAGCACGGACGAGTTTGGTCTGACCGATGTAAACAAACTTCTCAACGATACCCTTCAGCTGCTGGAGCCGCAGCTTCGTAAGTCGAGCATAGAGATCATCAAAGAATACGCTGATACGCCGCCGGCGATATCGGCGAATGCGGGCAAGCTGCAGCAGGTCTTTACAAACCTCATCCTCAATGCCCGTGACGCGATGGCCGGCGGCGGCACGATAACACTGCGTACCCACGCGGACGGCGCCGACGGCGTGGTCGTCGAGGTTCAGGATACGGGCGAAGGCATCCCGGAAGAGAATTTGAATAAAGTATTCGACCCGTTCTTTACAACCAAGGGAGTGGGCAACGGTACAGGCCTCGGCCTCGCGGTTACGTACGGGATCATTCAGGAGCACGCCGGTTCGATCGAGGTCCGCAGCAAGCAGGGTGAGGGCACGACCTTCAGAATGGTGTTTCCGAGCGCACAGCGAAGCCGCAGATTAGCCGTCAGCTAACAGCACCCTCCGCCGCAACTTTTTCCTTCATTGTTCGCGCAACATAGATCGCGGCGACAAATGCGATCAGCATTATCGCCGCCGCCGCCCAGTACGTACGGAAGACGGTAAAACGATCGACCTTATTGATCGAATTGTTAAGCAAGACGCCGCCCACAGTCGGGCCGATAGCACGCGCGAGACTCGCGCCCGATTGCATCACGCCGAGGACGCGCCCCTGTTCATGCTCGTCTGCGTACTTCGACGCGAGACTGCCGAGGGCCGGTGTCGCGAAAGCGTTCCCGAATGAGAGGAAGGCCGACACGACCAGCAGACCAGCGAGTCCGCCGAAAGCCGGCTCGGAGAATGGCAGGGCAAACAGACTTGCAGCGAGCACCAGGCATCCAAAGACCGATAACCTGGCTTCGCCAAACTTTTTTGCCATCACACCGAAGACTGCGCCCTGCATTATGATCGAGATCAAACCCACGTAGGCAAAGAGATAGCCGTTCTCCTCGGGCCCGTAACCGAAAGTGAAATCCGAGAACAGGACAAAGGAATAGGTCATTATCGAGAATGCTGTGATAAGCAGGAAGTAGGTCAGAGCGATGATGCGGAACGTGGGATCTTTGAGCGATTCGAGAAGGTCGGCTAGGCGCCGACGGCCATTGCTAGCGTGCCGGCGGGCCTCGGGCTTGAGCGATTCCGGGAGGATAAAATACAGGGCGATCGCATTTGCGAGCGACAGGGCCCCGGCGAAATAGAACGGGACGCTGATGCCGTATTTACTCAGGATCCCGGCAAGCGCCGGCCCGAGGATAAACCCGAGTCCGAACGCCGCGCCGAAAAGTCCCATGCCGCGGGCACGGTTTTCGCGGCTCGTCACATCGGCGATATAGGCCTGCGCGGTAGAGATATTGCCGCCGGTTATTCCGCTGATAACACGCCCGGCGAAAACAACGAGCAAGCTGTTTGCAAAGCCGATCACAAAGTAACCCACGGCCGCGCCCAGCAAACTGATGAACAGGATCGGACGACGCCCGTAAACATCTGAAAGCTGCCCCAGGATCGGCGTGAAGATGACCTGCATCCACGAGTAGATCGAGACCAGCAGTCCGATCCAAAACGGCGATGCATTGAACGGATCGGTCTGCGCGTAAAACGGCAGGATCGGAATGACCATGCCAAAACCGATCAGGTCGATGAAGATCGTTATGAAGATAATGACAAGCGGTCCGGTAAAAAATCGGTCTTTTTGTTCGGGTGCGTCCTTGTCGGTGGGTTGGTGGTCGGTCATTAACCTTTCGTTTATAGTAAGATTAGCAGGAAAACTTGCTGTTAGCATGCGGCGTTCGATAGTCGGGACGCCCATATTCGTGAATGCAGATCCTAAGGTTTGGCAGCCGCGCCGCGGCGTGTCTAATTTCGGCGAATCTATTCCTGGCGTGTCAGGGGAATGGCCCACGATCGGGCGAACCGGCTCCGACGGCGCTCCGTGAAGTGCCGTCTATCCGGCTTAACTACCGGTACGAAGCCGATGTGCCCGCGCCCGCTACAGACCCCGCGCAGCCGTCCCTCAAAGAAAGGAATGCGGCCATCCAGGCCGATTTCGACGCGACGCGGCAGTTTGAGATCCTGGACCGAACCTATGCCTCGCCGGACAAGAAATGGGTCGTAGCGATCTATCACCGGTTGTCCGATCTGCCGGGCGATTACCGCCTGGACACATACTCGCCCGAGGGCAAACTCGTCCGAAAACTTACGTCGGATGCGATGGCGGTACATTTTCCCGAGACGCTGCGATGGTCACCTGATTCGGGAAACCTGGCGTTCCTTGCGGCTTTCCGGCGTCCGTCGGCCGAACCCGCACTATCGCCCACGCCGGCGCCAGACGCACCGGAACCGGAAACGCCTGACGAGCCGATCGAAGCAACACCCACGGCCGAACCCGTCGCTACCCCGACGCCCGCGCCGCCGACCGGCATCCTGGTTCTTCGAACCGAGCAGGTCTATATCGCGAGTGCCGATGGAGCCGGCGTCAAGCCATTGACTCAGACAGACGGGCTCAAGTATTACTATCTCGCATGGTCACCTGATAGTTCGATGATCGCCGCAATGGCGGCCACGGACTATGAATGGAGCGTCATGCGCGCACAAGCCGAGTCGCGCGGCGAGCACCTGATCCCCCGAGGTCGCCCGCGGATCATCGAGAAAAATGGCCGCGAACGGCGACTCGACGACAACATCACGAATGTCTGGCCGGTCTGGTCGCCGGATTCGAGCAAGGTCGCCACTGCCTTTGAGACGCAGGTGAGGATCTACGACGCGGCGGGCGTAAATCCGACCCAGGCCGCGATCCCGCTGCGAAACCAGATGCTTCTTTCCGCAAAAGCCTACGACGAGGCGGTGGCCCGCGGTTCCGACGCCAATGCGGATGCCAACGCAGTTCCGACCCCGCAGCTGACCGAGACCTCGATCCTGCCGGATGAGAAGGACCTGGTCTCGTATAATCCGATCGTTGAAATGATCTGGAGCACCGACGACCTGTTGTACATGAAGACGGCATTTGTCAGGCGAACATTGAATGAAGCCGACAGCGCGATCAGCTTCCTTAGATGGCATCGGATAGTGCTCTCTGCACAGATCCCGGCGGCACGATGAATCTTATGAAATACGAGACGATAGGTGACATCTACGCGTCGAATGCTGAGGTTCGCGAGAGATTGAGGTCGACGCTCGGCGGCATAAACGATGAGGAGGCTGCGGCCTTACCTGAGGGCGAGAAGTGGTCGATCCGGATGATCGTGGAGCATCTCGCGATGGTCGAATTCGGCACTCTGCGGATATGTTCGCGGTTGCTCGAAGCCGCAAAGGCGGACGGTAGGCCGGGCGACGGCGGCGCACATATATCGGCGAATTTTGGTGAAAAAAGTCGTGAGATCGCCGGCGTGAAGGTTGAGGCGCCCGAGCGTGTGCATCCGACCGGAAGCGTTTCCATCGACGATGCGCTCGAAAAGATGGCGGCAAATCGAGCCGATCTCGATGCCCTGCGGCCCGATCTTGAGACGGTTGATCTATCGGGGCACAGATTCCCGCACCCATTCTTTGGCGAGATCACCGCTCCCGAGTGGCTAGCCATGCTCGGCGGACACGAAATGCTGCATCTGGGCCAGATCGAACGGCTCCTGGAGAGGATCAGGCAATAAAAAGCCCCGGCCGAATGGAGGGTGTTTCCGGCCGGGGATAAATGGCTCCGAACAGAATCATAGCGATCCTACTATCGGCACGTCCGAAGCCATCTGTTGGATGAAATGGGGCCTCTAGACGGTTTGCTGCGGTTTTTGTTTAGTGATGCTGCTACGACTCGCCGCAAAGATCTGGAAAATTCTGCCGCGAGAAGGTCGGCGGACGATAACGAGGAGTGTGCAGGCGAAATTCACGGTCTCGGCCGCGGGCATCATCCTGAATGAAAAGGGCGAAGTCCTTTTGCTCGACCATTTACTGAGGCCGCAGTCGGGTTGGGGCCTGCCGGGCGGTTTTCTTGAACGCGGCGAGCAAGCCGAGGCTGCTCTTCGACGAGAAGTGCGCGAGGAGACCGGTCTCGATCTGGCCGACGTCGCCCTTTATCGCGTCCGGACGCTCGACCGCCACATTGAGATCATCTTTTGCGCCCGCGCGGTCGGCGAACCCAGCGTAAACAGCCGCGAGATAAAGTCGTTCGAATGGTTCACCGTCGACCGGATGCCTCCCGAAATGGCGCTCGACCTGCAGTTCATTCTTCAGGCAGTTCTAGGCCCTAAGACCTAGCGCGGCCGGGTCGATTGGAAGGCACGGGCGGGCGATTGTATAATCAGCCTTTTATAGAGGAGAGATTTCAATGGTAAACCTTGTACCTCCGCCGGAACGGGTGATGGAGATCCTTGTCAACACCGGCGCTTATCGCAAAGGGCATTTTGTTTATCCCAACGGCAAGCACGCGTCGCATTATTTTCAAATGCCGCTTGCCTTTCGGCTTTACGACAACGCAAAGATCCTGTCGGTAGGCTTGAGCCGGCTCTTTCGAATGGAGAAATCGATCGCCAGCCAGCTTCCAAAGGTAGCGATCGTCAGCCCGAGCCCGGCAGGCATCATGGTCGCGTTCGGCGTGCGCGAGGCCCTGAGTGCACAGCAGATCTACTGGGCAGAGTTGGAGGACGGCAAGCGCCAGTTTCGCCAGTATGTCTCGGACTATGAGATCAATCCGGTCATCATTGTCGATGACATCAACCGCTCGGGAAGGGCCATTGAAGAAACCGTCGCGCTCGTGAAAGAGATCGGCAGCGAGGTGATCGGTATCGGCACGATCGCGAAGTTCGAGGATGCACCGACGGAATTTGACGGGATTCCCGCCAAATCGCTCCTTACATTCGACGTGAACTTTTACGGGACCGAGGAAGAGTGGAAAGGGTCACGGAGCGCCTCCGATGCCGAGGTCGAAACCGTGCGCTTCTGACCGGCAGTAGGCAGAACGTGAGATCATCGTTTTCTGCTTACTGCTTACTGCTTACTGCTTACTGCCTACCGCGTATTGTTCAGATCGCGTGCCGGTTGGCCAGCGCGCGGTCCATTGTCACCTCGTCGACAAATTCAAGGTCGGAACCTACGGGCATTCCCATGGCAATGCGCGTTACGAGCACGCCGAGCGGCTTTAACAGCCGCGCTATGTAGTTTGCCGTTGCTTCACCCTCGGTGGTGGGGTTCGTGGCGATGATGATCTCGGCGATCTCGACGCCATCGTTATTCTCGGGACGCATTCTTGGCAGTAGGTTAGCGAGCATCAATTCATCCGGGCCGACACCTCGCATCGGCGAGAGCTGACCATGAAGTACGTGATAGAGCCCCTTGAACGAGCGCGTCTTTTCCACGGCGACGAGGTTGTACGGTTCTTCGATGATGCAGATGATCGAACGGTCGCGTTTTGGGTTGGCACAGTAGAGGCAAGGGTCGACGTCCGTGAGATTGTTGCAGGTCGAGCAAAAGACGATCTTCTCTTTTACTTCTTTAAGTGCCGCCGCAAATTGTTCGACTTCGGCCAGCGGGCGGCGCAAGACAAAGAATGCAAGCCTCTGCGCCGACTTCGTGCCGATGCCGGGCAGG
>CAZSOE010000022.1:2818-14368 GCA_964608335.1 uncultured Chloracidobacterium sp. | reverse complement strand
AGCTCCTTTAGCTCGTGATCAAGATAGTTTTTGAGCAGCACATAATCGACCTGCTCGTCGTGGTTGAGAGCATCGAAATTCAAACGTCCAAGCAGCGCGAGCTCATCCGTATAAAGCTGCCGGAACCGAGCCGATCTTACGGGCGATGTCAGCGCCGAGTGAAAGCGGTTGAGTATCCCGATGTCGGCATCGAACTTCTCAATGAGCCCACGCATCCGCGACGGTGGCTCATTGTAAGCGCCAAGCTCGTCGCGCGGCGGCTGCGCGAGGAACGGCGAGACCGATGACAAAAATATGACGACACACGCAAGGTACCCGGTGAGCAGCTTCATTTCTTATGTACTGGCCTAAATGGAATGGAACGGTGTAAATATACACCCCACGGCGGGGAAAACTCAATTGCGGTCACCCGCGTGCGAGTCGCTTGAGCAGTTGGATCTGACCGGCGTGATAAAGGTCGTGCGAGGCGATGCCCATGACGAGGGCGAGGTTTGTGGTCGTGGCACCACGCGGTGTGAAGCCTAGGTCCCTGGCACGCATCCCGGTCACCGCTTCTCGCAGGCTCTTGTGCGTGTCGACGAGCAGTTTGATGTCGGCCTTTAACGCCCGTTCATCGTCATAGCCCTTTGTGGGTCGTTCAAAGAAATTCGATCCCTCGAGCGGGAACGAGCCCCGTTTTTCGCCGAGCAGCCGCCGCCGCGCGACGTACTTCCAGTAGGCCGCATGCAGGATCAACTCCCAGATATTGTGTCTGTCCCGCGCGGGCCGCCACGAAGCAGTTTTGACATCAAGGCCTCGCAGCGACCCGCGAAGGTTTGTCCCATGCCACGCCCGGTGATCGAAGGCCTGGTCGATCAGGTCGAGGAGGAGTTGGATCTCGCGGTCAGCCATTCTTCGTGCCGTTAAGCGGCTAAGGCAGATAACCGTCCGGCACCGGAACATCGCCTGCGGTCCCGAACAGGGTGACGAGCGGTCCGGCCGAAGAACGCAGGACGAACCAGGTGCCCGCCCGATAGACCGCGAGGTCGTCACGCCCGTCACCGTCGTAATCCCCGGGAACGGGTATGTCTCCACTCTGACCCCAGAATTGGGTCTGGACTTGCCCGTCACTGCTCCGCCAAGTGAACCATTCACCCGTCGAAGGCCGGAATACGGCGACGTCATCGATGTTGTCGCCATCATAATCGGCCTGTACCTTGATGTCGGACGCGAACCCGAACACAAATGAGTCGAAATTCTGCGCGGGCAAGCCGGTCGAACGCGCGATATACCAGTTGTTGTCGGCCGGCCGGTAGACCGCAAGATTCGCGCGGCCGTCACCGTCATTGTCGATCACGAGCGGCACATCGCCGTTCTGGCCGAAAGCGTGGATGATGACGCTGCCGGTACTTCCAAGCGCGAACCAGGTCCCCGTGGAGGGACGGAAGATCGCGGCGTCCGTGCGACCGTCGCCGTCGTAGTCTCCGGCTGCGGCAATGTCGCCGGTCACGCCCCACTCGAGCCCCGTGAATGTGAATCCGTTGCTGTTGACGATAAAGAAATCGGCCGCACCGGGCACGTCGGTCGGTCGATAGACCGCCACGTCGGCCCGTCCGTCGCCGTCCCAGTCACCCGGCACGATAGTATCGCCGCCTATTCCCCAGGCCAGCCCGGCAAAACCCTCGGTCGAACGATCGAGATACCAAACTCCATCCGACGGCCTGAAGACCGAATGGTCTGTCTTGCCGTCGCCGTCGAAGTCTGCACGCGAACGCGGCGCCGCGGCCGAACAAAGATAGCTTCCGATCAGTTGAACCCCATCGACTCGCACACCGACGTCCCCGACGCTGGTGTCGGCACCGAGCCGGAATTTGAACTGAACGTTCTGGCCGCTGGCGGAAGCGGGCAGGTTGGCAAGGACGGTAATATAACCGTTCGAATTCCCGTGCCATGCCTGACGGCCGCCAAGTGGGTTTGCACCTGTATTCAGTGGGCCGGTATAGCCACCCTGGACGAAGCTGCCGCCGGCGGCAACAATGTCTTGGAACGCTCCGCCGGCGATCGACATTTCAAGCACAACGCCGTCCCAGTTCGCCTCGGTATCGTAATTTAACCGGAACTGAAGCCGTGCGGTCGCAGATGGCACGGCCATTTCGGACGTCGTGAGGTCGCTGCTGCCCGTCGATGACGGATCGGTCGTAAATGCGGCATTAGGGGCGGAATCGGGCGAAGTGGCAGATGTGACCCAAAGGGCACCGCCGCCCGTGGCGACGGTTGTCCAGCCGACCGGCAGCGCCGGAGCGGCAACCGAATCGAACGCCTCGGTAAATGTCGTCTGTGGCTGTCCGAGCGTGATCGCGGTGTTAACCGCGGGCTGCGCCCCGACCGAACTGTTCAACGTCAAGGCAACGTTAACGATCGCACCGCAGACAGCGGCCGGAGAAATAGTGAACGGGATCGAACGTACAGTTGTCGCACCATCGCCGACCGAGCCATAGTTCGCCGAACCGCCACCGGTCGCCTGAACCACGACATTGCTTACTGTTGAGCCCGACGAGTTTCCTACGGGAACAGACAATTGAATCGTCTCACCCGGTTCGGCAACCCCGTTCGCATTGCCCCCCGGGGCCGGATCGTTAAACGTGATCGGGTTGACCACAACCGCGTTCGGCAGGTCGAACGCTTCCGTCACGGACGAGCTGCTCTGGACACTTGCCGAGAATCCCATGCCGCGCCGCCTGAACCCTTCACGCACATCGGTCACATCGGCCGAAGACTCGGTGCCGGAGAGTGCCGCCGCGGCCGCGATGATCGCATCGCGCTCCTGCAAGAAAGTTGGGTTGATCGGGGCAAGCTTCATCCCGTCCGTCACTATTTGAAGTGCTCTGGTGGTGCCCGCTTCGAACCCTAGCCGGGCGATCAACAGCGCGCGAACCTCCCACAGCGCGCTCTTCCAGATCTCACCCGCTGCGTGCACCTGTGAGCAGGTGCTGCTGCCAAAGAACGCATTCCGCGGGAACGCACTGGTCACAGCGTTCGTCGACGTCCCCAGGGTCGTTGCGCAATCGGAATTGATATGTTTGAACGTAAGCGGATTATGCGGGCACGGACCATTGTTGCAGCCCGGTCGGTTCGGCCCGCCCGTCACCGAGATCAAAGCGGTCGGAAACCGACGAATGCCGTAGTAATAGTTCGACGTCATCGCGCCACCAGCCTGAAAAAGCGAGTAACCGCCGAGGCCAACTATCCCGTTCGGATCGTCGGTCGGTTCGGCGAGCAAGGTGTGAGCGTACCAGTCGCCCCAGCCTTCCCCCATCATCCCGCCCTGATTCCCGAGTCCGCTGCCGTTACCGTGCAGGCGGTTCGATAGCCCGTGCGTGACCTCATGGATAACGATATCGGCGTCGGCAGTTCCGTCGCGGTCGGGATTGGGGCCGCTCCAGAGGTACATTTGCATTCGTCCGCGACCGCCGTCTGCCGGCGTCGCGAAGTTTGCGTTATTGGTGCCCGACGAATCCTGTCCTTCGCTGCTTACACGGTCGGCTCCCGCTATAGCGTTGGCGTTGCCGCCGCCCGGGTTACGGCCAAAGTTATCGTGTTGAAAATTACGCGCGGCCTCGGTAAAGCCTCGTTGATAAAGCTCGTCGTGGTACCGGTTCATTATGTAGAACATCTGTATGACGGCACCGCGTTGCGCCTGCGCCGTCAACGGATCGTCGCCCGGTGGCGGAATCCCCGGCGGCGGGTTCCACGTCGAAGTGAATAGCCTGCAATTCGGCCCCGGACACGCTCCGCCGTCGGCCAATTGCGTTGCATCAACCCCGTTCGGCGAGACCCTGTCGACACCGGCCTCGGTCGCATTTCCGTCGGTCGTGCTGGCCCCGTCCGTTATCCACCCGTTGTTGTTGAACGACAGCGGCCCTTCGTTGCCGATCAGCGTAATGTTTGAGCGCGTAAGGAGCGAACCCTGGGCACCGACGGTCGGGTCGTTCGCCGGGACCGAGATGTAAGGCGAGAGCGGCGCCGCGTGGTCTGCCGTATTGATCCGCGACGCCGGGTTGATATAGACGTTGAATATCGCGGGCTGCGTTTGATCGTCGGTGATGTTTTTGTGCCAGAGGACCGTCTCGTTATTCGCGTCAACAATGACGTAATAAGCATTGACCGGCCGCCAGATCAATACGCGCCACGCCGGGACCGCAACGCCGGGCTCGGTCGGAAAATACATCTTCTCCGCCGTGGTAGCCCAGTCGCCGCTTCCATAGACAACGCGTAGATCGTCCGACGCGGCGTCGTTCTGCGCGGTATCCTCGGGCCGAAGATCGTGGCGAATATGCGCCGCTGCCGTGGTGACCGCGTCGAGCGGATCGCCGAAATCGGCCGAAAGTGTGTCGTGATCAAGAGCCGGCGCAAGGTCATTGATAACGCGTATGATCTCGCCTCGTTTTGTAAAGCCGGCCTTTACCTCGCCGCGAAAAACCGGAACACCGTTGATAAATTGTTCGAGGTGTACGTATGAGAGATTGCCGTCCGGGTTCGTGTAATCCGCTGCGACCTTGAGGTCGTCGATCTGTGGGGCGTCGACGCCGGCAAGCTCTGAATATTGCCTGAGAAATCCTCTGAGAATATCGGGCCGTTTGGTCGTCGAGGGCGGCGTCAGCCACTCGACCCGCGTGCTCTGCATATCGGGCGTGATGACCTCCGGCGTGCGAATGTCCGTGTTGTATTCTACCTTGGCTCGTGGATGGTCGCGCCGCAGATGCTCTTCTCCACGCTTGAAGGCGGAACGGAGCTCGCCGACCTCGGAGGCTCCCCGGTTGGCTGTAACGCGATATCGCCCTAATGCCTGCGCGTACTCTTCACCCTTCGCCTCGCGAATGTCCCACATCTTTGGGACGCCTTTGTCCTCGCTCACGGTCTGAACGAAGAGTCCCCGGGCGGCCTGCGACCGAAGGGCAAACGGCAGCGAAGCGAGTCCGGCGACCGCACCGAGCACCAGCAGGACGATCACGACCCTCAAATAACTGTCAGGCAGCCGTCGCGACATCGAAAGGATCCTCATAATAACAATAAACGAATATGATAACTGGTTTTTCGGTTTTTACGGGCCTGTCTCTGTGGTCAAACGATAGTCGTTCTATACGCGGCGGGCACGAACGACAAATGATATTACGATGCGTCGGTCTAAAACAAGGGCTGCCGCCTTAACCACGGTTGGCGGAATCGGTAAACTTGAACGAACGGAATGCCGGCAAAAGCTGCAAACATAAACACGGACGACGGGGTTGAAGCGGTCTTCGGCGACGGCGGGCTGATCGCACGGTTCCACGACCAGTTCGAATACCGCGACGGACAGGTGCAGATGGCCCGTTCCGTTGCGGCTGCATTGCAGGGCAAGAAGCACTTGATCGTCGAGGCGGGAACCGGCACGGGCAAAACTCTCGCCTACCTCGTCCCGGCGGTCGCGGCCGCGATCCAGTCAAAAGGGCGCATCCTGATCTCGACCGGCACGAAGAATCTGCAGGAGCAGTTGATGGAAATGGACATCCCGTTCCTGCAAAAGGTCCTGCCGCAGAAATTCACGGCTGCCTATATGAAGGGCCGCGCGAACTACGCCTGCATCTACCGGATCCATCGCGGCGAATCGCAGCCGATACTCGACGGCCTCGCCGACATTGACCATTTTCGCGAGGTCGCTCGCTGGTCGCATGAGACGACGACCGGCGATCGAGCTGAACTCACGGACCTTCCTGAAAATCTCTCGTTCTGGAATCGCATTTCTGCCAAGAGCGACACGTGCATCGGCGCTAAGTGCCCGGATTTTGACCCGTGCTTTATCACGCGGATGCGCGGGCGGGCCGAGTCGGCGAATATCGTCATCGTCAACCACCACCTGTTTTTCGCCGACCTGAGCGTGCGAGGGAACCAATTTGGCAAGGTGATCCCGGATTACTCGGCGGTCATCTTTGACGAAGCACATTTGATCGAAGACATCGCCGCCGACTATTTCGGCTTTCAGGTGTCGAACTTTCAGATAGACGAGCTGGTTCGCGATGCGGGCCAGCTCCCGATCAGCGACGCGGTTGCGTTGAACGGGATACTCAAATCGGTCTCGCGCGTCGCCGGCGTTGCCGAACAGTTTTGGATCAGGTTCTCGCAGGCCCGTGCGCAGGAAGGTCGTTATCCACTGCTGCCCGATTCGTTCGCCCATCGTGACGTCGACGGATCGCAACACCACAATGCCCTCGGCGAGGCCTACAAGGCGCTCGATGACGCCCTTCAGCGACTCGAGGTCGAGGTCGATGTTTTTGCCGACAAGCTCCCCGAGGCCGAGAGTGTCGTTCGACGTGTGAGGCAAACGCGGTTCGACCTGTCGTTCATCGTCAAGCAGGCCGACCGCAACTTTGTCTACTGGCTCGAGCGGCGCGGGCGCGGCGTCTTTCTGCAGGCCTCGCCGGTCGATGTGTCGGCACTGCTTCAGGAGAAACTTTTCGACAAGGTCGAGACATGTGTTCTGACCTCGGCCACGCTCTCGGCGGCCGGCAGCTTTAACTTCATCCGCGACCGTCTTGGCCTCGCCGGCGCCAAGACCGACACGCTGATCGCCCCGTCGTCGTTCGACCACGAGGAGCAGGCACTCCTTTACCTTCCGTCGGGCATTCCCGACCCGCGTGCACCCGAGTTTGCGCGAATGGCCGCGGAAGAGATTTTGAGGATAATAAAGGCGACGCAAGGCCGCGCGTTCGTCCTCTGCACAAGCGCAAACTCAATGACGGCCCTATACGAGCTTGTCTCGTCGCGAACGGGTTATCCGTGTATGCTGCAGGGAACGATGTCCAAGGCCGGTTTGCTCGACAAGTTTCGCTCGACGGCGAATGCCGTTCTCTTTGCGACCGCCAGCTTTTGGCAGGGGGTGGACGTTCGCGGCGATCAGTTGTCGTGCGTCATTATCGACAAACTTCCCTTCGCCGTGCCGACCGACCCGCTCGTGCAGGCGCGCGCGAAATTCATCGACGAGAACGGCGGCCGCTCGTTCACCGACTACAGCGTCCCGCAGGCCATCATTTCATTAAAACAAGGCATCGGCCGACTGATAAGAAGCCGAACAGACCGCGGCGTTATCGCGATCCTGGATCCGCGTTTACGGACGAAGCCCTATGGACGCGATTTCTTAAGAAGTCTGCCGCGAATGCGCATCACGAGTGATCTCAATGACCTAGAGTCGGTTTTTGAAGTACAAAATTAGACGGCTGGAAGATTCCGAATGGAAACAAAAACACCCGAGGTCGAACCGACGCTCGAAAAATTCACGTCTTACCAGATCATGGTCGTCGTGCTTCTCGCGATGACGCTTTTCACGGTGATCCTCGACTTTATCGTTATGTCTCCATTGGGCGACATGTTGATGAAGTCGATGGACCTCACTACAACGCAGTTCGGTGCCGCGGTGTCGGCCTATGCATTCAGCGCCGGTGCGTCGGGCCTACTAACCGCGGGATTTGCGGACCGTTTCGATCGAAAAAAGCTTCTGTTGTTCTTCTACGTCGGTTTTATTGCGGGCACATTGCTCTGCGGGTTGACGAACTCGTATCCGATGCTGCTGGCGGCGCGCATTGTGACCGGGATCTTTGGCGGTGTCATCGGGTCGATCTCGATGGCGATCGTGGCCGATCTCTTCCCGCTGGAAAAGCGCGGCCGCGTCATGGGCTTCATGCAGATGGGTTTTGGGGCGAGCCAGGTGCTCGGCATTCCGTTAAGCTTGTTCATCGCAAACTATTGGGGCTGGCAATCGCCCTTTCTTGGGATAGTCGTCATCTCGACGATCATCTGGCTGACGATCGTGCTCGGACTGCGGCCGATAACAAAGCATCTCGAGGTGAAAAGCGAGAAGAGCCCCGTGGAGCATTTGCTTCATACTCTGGCCGAAAGCAAGTATCGTCTCGGTTTTTTAGCGACAGCTCTTCTGAGCTTAGGCGGATTCATGATGATGCCATGGGGAAGCGCGTTCGCGGTGAATAATCTCGGGGTGAGTTACGAGCAGCTGCCGGTACTATTCATGGTCGCGGGCGTCGCGAGTCTGATCGTTATGCCAGTGATGGGCCGGCTAAGCGACACGATCGACAAATTTCGCGTCTTTGTTATTGCGACGTGTTGGTTGATGGTAATGGTCGTCGTTTACACAAACCTTACGCCCGTACCATTTTGGATAGTCCTCGTTTTGAATATCCTGTTCATGGTCGGTATCCTTAGCCGGATCGTGCCTTCGATGGCCTTGGTATCGGCGCTCCCTGAGTTGCAGGACCGTGGGGCATTTATGAGTATCAATTCATCGCTACAGCAGATCGCGGGCGGCGTTGCGGCGATGATCGGCGGTCTCATCGTCGTTCAAAAGGACAAGCTTAGCCCGCTCGAACATTACAATACGCTCGGCTACATTATTGTGGTCCTGTCGATAGTCAGCATCTTTATGGTGCGACGGGTAGATCAGATCGTCAGGGAAAAGTACGCGGCGGCGCATCAAGATGTCGTGCTGGCGGATGACGGTCGCTGAAAGTTATGCCCGCATTCTACGAAGTAATGATCGAACGCAATTTCTCGTCCGCGCATCAACTGCGCGGGTATAAGGGAAAGTGCGAGAACCTGCACGGGCATAATTATAAGGTCGAGATCTATGCTCGCGGCGAGGAATTGAACACCATCGGCCTTCTGATCGATTTTGTCGACCTAAAGGCGGCGGCCGACGAGATCGTCAAATATCTCGATCATCGGAACATCAACGAGCTGCCGCCTTTTGACGAAGAGCTTAACCCTTCGGCCGAGAATCTGGCCCGCTACTTCCTCGAATATCTGAACACCCGCGTCGCTGATGAGCGTGTTAAAGTGTATAAGGTCCGGTGCTTTGAAACGCCGACGAGCGTGGCTACGTATCAGATCGAAAATTAAGCACGCACCTATCACGGCAATGAAACATCTGGCCTTCACGATCCCGATCCTGCTATGCGTATTCCTGGTCGCCGCCGGCCAAGGGTCGGCACAAACAGCGATCAGGGGAACGGTCAAGGACCCGAATGGAGCGGTCGTCCCCGGAGCCTCGGTCACCGCGCGGAATACCGATCTGCGGGTGAATGTGCAGACAACGACCGGGCGTGACGGCGAGTTCAATCTAACGGGCCTTCCTTCCGGGACTTACCACCTGCGTGTGATCGCGACGGGTTTTGCGGTCTCGGAACAGGAGGTGCAGTCGGGAGGCGCCGACGTGACCGTCACACTCGCGATCGGCGAGAGTCGCACGACTGTCACCGCCGAGATCGGCCGAAAAGAAGAAGTGATCGACGTGCCTCAGGCGGTGAGCGTGATCTCCGCGGAGACTATCGCCGAACGGGCAACCTCGGTGCTTGCGCAGGCCGGAGAAGAAGAGGCTGGTCTCAACGTCCAGCGAACAAGCCCGACGCTCGGAGCGATCGTGGTCCGGGGTCTTACGGGCAAGAACGTTGCTAACTTTGTTGACGGCGTCCGCTACACGACCGGTTCGCAACGCGGCGGCATCAACACCTTTTTCAATTTGAACGAACCGACGACGTTGCAGTCGATCGAGGTTCTACGTGGCCCGAACGGAGCGCAGTATGGCTCGGATTCGCTTTCGGGCACGGTTAACCTTATCTCTCGCTCGCCCGTCTTTGGCTCGAACACAGCTGAGTGGCACGGTGAGTTTTCCCCCGGATTTACTACCGCGGACAGGAGCTACGGCTCGGCTGCCTTGATCAGCTATGGCACGCGGAGGTTTGGCGGTTACGTAAATCTGAACGGCCGGCGCATCGGCGACCTTCGAACCGCCGACGGCCGGGATTCACACTCGGCGATCACACGGTTTCTCGGCCTGCCGTCAACTATTCTGTACGACCGCAATCCCGGCACCGGGTTTCAGCAGTACGGCGCGGCGACCAAGCTTCAATATGCGCCGCGCGATGAGACGCAGCTCATTTTCTTCTATCAGCGCAGCCAGCAGGACGATGGAAAGCGGTTCGATCAGCTCGTCGGCGGCGACGGCAACCTGATCGCCTACCTTCGCAACCTGATGCTCGACTTTGGATATATCCGGCTGGTCGGGCAGGGATTCGGACCGTTCGACGGTGCTTCGTTCACGCTCTCGTACAACAGTCAGCGCGAAGAACGCGTCAATCAGGGTGGCCAGGGCAACCCGTTCGGCGATATCACCCACCAGTATGAGCGGACGAGTGTTTGGGGGGCTAGTTTCTTCCTCGATAAGCAGCTCGGTCGCAACAATGCACTTCTTATCGGTGGCGACTACTACCGCGAACGATTGAATTCCCCGGCTTATTTCCATAACCCGGTCAGCAACGCGATCGCTCTTTCGCGACCGCGTGTGCCGGACGAGGCACGGTTCAATTCAGGCGGCGTTTTTGTCCAGGACCAGTGGGACGTTATACCCGAGAAATTCCGCATCACGGGCGCGCTGCGATACAGCGGGATGTCGTACCGGGCTCGGGCGACTGACTCGCCGCTAGTAAATGGAGTCCGGCTCTGGGCCGATGACGCACTGACCACCGCAGACATATCGGGAAGGATCGGCGCGGTCGCGCGCCCGACGAAGAACTTTCGGATCGCGTTCAATTACGGACGCGGATTCCGTTACCCGAGCATGACAGATCTGGGTACGCTCGGCCTTACGGGCGACGGCTTCGAAGTTGACCATACCGCGGCCGGCGCGCTCGGCGGTACGATCGGGACTACGGCCGGCGCCGACGCCGTAACGACGGGGCTGCCCGTTGCGAAACAGGCGTCCGAGAAGAGCAATAGCTATGACATCGGCTTTCGCTACCGGCGCGGGTTGTTTGATACCGAGTTCACGGTGTTTCGGCTCGACATTGTGGATGCGATAACAAAACAGGCCCTGATCCTGCCGGCAGGGTCGGTCGGGCAGTCGCTCGGCGGGCAAACTATCAGCAGTCAGCTTCCGAACGGTGTCGTATTCGTGCCGGCTTCAACGACGCCGGTCCTGGTCAGGGCCAACTTTACGTCAGCGAAGATCTGGGGCGTTGAATTCGAGAATGAAGCCCGGCTCGCCCAAGACCTGACGCTGAAGGCCAACTTCACGTACATCCGTGCGGCCGACAAAGCGACGGGCCTGCCGCCGAACATTGAAGGCGGGACGCCTCCGCCAAATGCATTCCTGAGCCTGAGACGAAACTGGCGGCACTTTTGGATCGAAGGCTACGCGACGCTTGCGGCGCGACAGGAACGCCTCTCGAGCCTCGACCTCGCCGACCGCCGAACGGGCGCGACCCGCTCGCGCACGCAGATCGAGAATTACTTTCGTCGCGGGGCCTGCGTGCTCGGTCTGACGTTCAACGCGGCCGCCACATGCAATGCCAACGTCAACACCTATACGCTCCGGGCGACCGGCGAGAACATTACGCAGGTGCTCACGCGCGTGCTCGGGCCCGGCTTCCCTTCACGGCCTCTCTTCACCGCGCTGCCAGGCTACGGCCTCGCAAACCTGCGCGGCGGCATCACGATCAGCGATAAGACGACTGTCTCCGTTGCTTTCGA
>CAZSOE010000022.1:0-2808 GCA_964608335.1 uncultured Chloracidobacterium sp. | reverse complement strand
GCTCTTGGCCGTGTCCACCACCACATCGCCGTAGGCGTCGCCGGCCCGGGCCGGAGCTTTACGGCGCAGTTGAGGCTGAAGTTTTAGCTGGGTTCATCTGCCGCCGACTTTCGCGGGATCGAGATCTGCACCGGCAGTCCTGAAAAAGCGACTCTCGGCGCGAAGCCGATGATCTCCTCCTCCTGCGTTAGCAAAGCCGACCTGCGCGAGGTTTGCAGGATAATGGTTAGCGCTGCCGTAATCCCCTGCCGAACCGCCGACGATCACGTTGTTGGCGATCGCGGCACCCGGAAAATACTTCGTCAAAGCGGCCCGCCCGGGCCCGACACCATCGCCAAAAAAACCGTAGTCGTTGTTGAAGACAATATTGTTCCGAAACACGAAGCCGCGGATCGGCTCGCCGTAAGCGATCGTTATGCTGCCGTTGTGTATGACGGTGTTGTTCTCGACGACGAGACCGTCCCAGGTCGTCGGCTTTAGAAAAAACCCTCGTCCGCCCCATTTTCGCGAGTCGATATCGACGAACAAGTTGTTGCGGATGGTCAGCCGCCGCCCGCCGCGTGCCTCGCCGCCGAATATGTTGACCGCGCTCCCGGCACCGCGAACGATGTTGCCGACGACCTCGATGTCTTCAATGTATGACGCCTTCCCGCTGTCGTCGGCAGTCCGGATCACGATCGCCGTTCCCTCCTGAGCGTGTTCCCAGTTGTTGGTCATCAGGTTGCTCTCAATGCGGATATTGCGCCCAGATTTTATCTCGAGATGGTTCTTGATGGTCCACTTTGATCCGCGCCACTCAAGCGGTTTGTTGAGGTGGTTGTCGCGGATCAGCGCATTGCCCGGAATGATGCCAAGCCGCGATTCGGCGCCGCCGAACAGGATGCTCTCGGCCGCGGCTTCGAGATAGTTATTGACGATCTCGATCGGACCATCGGCGGCCCAGACGGCGATCGCCTGGCTCTCTTCACCCTCGCGCTTGAAATCGGAAAAATAACTGTTCGCGATCTTGATGTGCCTGCCGTTGGCCGCAATGCCGCGACGCTGACCATGCTCGGGATCGCCGTGAAGGTAAACCCGGTCGAACTCGATGTGATGCGGCAGGTCCTCGACACGGGCTTCGTCGGAAGTTCCGATCTCGACGATATTGAAATATCCTTTCGGCGTCGGGCCGAATTCAACGCCGACAAACCGGTAATGGTGTGCCCCGGCCTCGGTCCGTATCGCCGAGCGGCCCTGCACGTTCGACGCGATCTTTGCTAAGGCCGCGGCGTGGTTCGCGGGGTCCAGCCGCCGGTCTGCAGGCCGAAGTTGCGACTGGGCCGACGTGCGGATCGTTATGAACTGGTCACCGGACTTGTTCGGTAAGCGAAAGGCTCCCTGGTAGACAGCACCCGCCGTTAATTCGATCGTGTCGCCGCTGGCGGCCCGGTTGATCGCAGCCTGAAGATCGCCGCCGGGCGGGACCTTCAATACGCGTCCCTCGGCGGTTTGTACGATCTCGTAGCCGGGGTCGATAATCCCAAGGCGGCCCGTTAAGACGTCAAAGAGAAGGAAAGTAGAGACGAAAAGTGCGAGCCCTACCGCGAACCACAGCCAAAGCGGTATCGCCTTTCGGCGAGGGTTTGACACCCAGCGATCACTTGCTCGAATTTGGTTGACAGCCATCGCGAAAGACACAACCTAAGAATAAACTCCAAAAACCGCCCTAAATCCATGCCGCCCGCCCGGGAAAACTGCGAAATAGGCCGAATATTGAGCCTTTATTACACTGCCGCCCGCCTCATGCAGGCGGTTCTGACCCCCTATGTGCGGTATCAACGGAATTGTCCATTCCTCGAGTTCAGGAAGAAAGGTCGATGAAGAAAGGCTCATCGCAATGCGCGAGCAGCTTCACCATCGCGGACCTGACGACAGCGGCTTGTTCATTGAGACCAAGGTCGGTCTCGGCCATCGCCGTCTCAGCATCGTCGACGTCGCGGGCGGCGCGCAGCCTATGTTCCGATCGTCCGGCCGGTCAGATCTGGTCATCGTATACAACGGCGAGGTGTACAACCATTCAGACCATCGCGACGATCTGATCGCTCGCGGTCATGAATTCGCCAGCCGGTCGGACACCGAAACTATACTGCATCTCTACGAAGAATACGGCCGCGACTGTGTCGAACATCTTCGCGGGATGTTCGCGTTCGCGATCTGGGACCGTTCAAAGCAGGAGCTTTTGCTCGCCCGCGACCGATTCGGCGTAAAGCCGCTCTATTACGCTCACGATACGGACGGAAGCCTTTACTTCGCGTCTGAGATCAAGGCACTTTTCGCCGCCGGGATAAAACCTGCGGTAAATTACAATGCGCTTCCGGATCAATTCGCCAATCACGGCACTAGCGGCGAAGATACGCTGTTCGCGGGCGTAAAACGCCTGCTGCCGGGACACACGCTCGTCTGGAAGGAAGACGGCCGCGTCGACATCCGCGAATACTGGGACCTCGAATTCGAACCGAAACACGACGCGCGGACCGACGCGGACTACATAGAGGAATGGCGCGATCTTTTCAAACGGTCGGTCGAGCTGCGGCTGATGTCCGACGTGCCGCTGGGGATGTTCCTGTCGGGCGGCATCGATTCGAGCGCGATCGCCGCGGTGATGTCGGAGCTTGTTGACGAACCGATCAAAACCTTTTCTGTCGCGTTCAACGAGCGCGAAGCCAACGAGCTCGAATACGCGCGTCTTGTTGCACGCACCTATCGAACGGATCATCACGAGGTCACCGTCAGCGCGCAGCAATTCTTCGACGCGTTGCCAAAACTCGT
>CAZSOE010000021.1:4723-14408 GCA_964608335.1 uncultured Chloracidobacterium sp. | reverse complement strand
CGGCCTATGTTGGCTCGTTCGTACTCATCTGCCGACGGTGGTGATACATACCAGTCGAAAACAGCATGAGCATTGAACCCAACTGCGAACGCCAGCAAGAAGATATCTATGTAGAGGACAAACCGTTCGATGCTCGATGCCATATTAAGTGTCCTTAGAGTATCGCTCGCGGTCGCGCTCGAACCATCCGGCCAGCTCGGCCTCGGCGGCCTCGAGTTCCTCGCTGTTGATCAGTCCGCGTTTCAGTGCTTCAAAAAATGCGCGTGTTCGCGTGTTGTAGGCGAGTTTGTCGTAGGATTCTTCTGTCGTGCCGCCGGAGTGAGCAGGGAAGAGCTTTTCGTATAGCGTCGCCAGCCGGCTTTCGACGCCGCGATTGCTGAGGCTGCATTTTCGGGCGATCGCCCAATTAGACAGCCCGAGTGCGAGATAACGGAGCGCCTCGGATTCGAATTCCGTCAGCAATGGCCGCTGGAACGAATCCTTAAACGCCGGATCGATCATATCGGCGCCGTCCTCAAGCACCGCGGCGATAAACCGCACGAGCCGCTCCTCGGGGTTGTTCTTATGGATGAACCCGTAGGTGGGCTGAGGCTCGATCGAGCGGACCGTCTTTCTTATTTCATTTATATATATCTCGTGCGGGAACTGCGTCCAGAAGATGATCCGCGCCTCGGGAAATTCACGCCAAACGGCCCGCGCCGCCTTGACGCCTGACGTGCCCGGCATCTGGATATCGAATATCGAAAGCAGCGGCCGGCTCTCGAGAGCGAGCTTCACGGCCGATTCGCCGTCATTCGCTTCGATCAGGGGCAGATGATCGGGAAAGCGGTCGGTGATCAGGTTTTTCAGGTAATGCCGCTGGGCTTCGTTATCTTCGGCGATCAGGATTGCCATTTCACACTTCTCGAACGAGCGGATTATAACAGGATTCCGCTGCATCGATGATCTTAATGTTTTCGGAAAAGGGAATCAGCGTTGCAGCTACGCACGCCTGCTGTGGCTGTCCACATTGCCGACAAACCCGAATACGCGGATGATTACATCAAAAGGAGCCCTCAATGAAAGAAGCTGCCTACACCCTCGTTTTTCTTCTCGCCCTCGCGAGCGGCATCGGCTGGACCCGGATCTTGACCGGCCGCTTCATCAACCCACTTGCAGACGCGGAGCCAATGCGGTCCTGCCAGGTCAAAGAGGTCGATGCGCACGGCCGCATCTTTTGGACGCCCTGCAACGAATGGCTATCAACGGATAAACACTGACCTCTTGGTCCCCGCCTTGGGACCTCGATCACATCCTTGCCGCTGATACTACCTAGATCGCGACCTGTAGGCGTCGGCGAGCGTTCGCACCGTGGCTGCAGTCGCAGCCCCGCACACCGCTATTTAGGGTCCGGATTCAGATACTTATCCAGGAACCTGGCCGTGGCCGTGCCTGCCTTCAGCCAGCTCGCGTGTCGCAGGAACGAATGCACCTCGTCGGGCAGAACGAGTTCCTCGTAGGGCACGCCGGCTTTTTCTAGCCTCTGTACGAGATCGACGGTGTGCTCGAACCTGACGTTCCGATCGTCGTCGCCGTGGATGAGGAGGACGGGCGACCGCCACGTGGCCATCGACGCTATGGGCGAGGAACGCCATGCGGTGTCGATCGCAAGTTGCAGATCGGCCGGTGTTTCATATGAATCGCGCGGCGACGTGATCAGAGAGCTCGCGAACGCGCGCGACGCCGTCCAGTCATGAACACCGTGTAGATCGACGCCCGCGGCAAAGATATTCGAATCGCGTGCCAGTGCCATCGCGGTCAGGAACCCTCCATATGAACCCCCGTAGATGCCGATCCGTCGCGCGTCAATCTGCGGCAGCTTTTGCAGATAGTCGCCCGCGGCCTTCACATCCTGATACTCGGATGCACCGCGCCAGCCCGCATTACGCGGGTTGTGAAACTCATAACCATAACCGATGCCGAGCCGGAAATTGACCGAGAGCACGACGTAACCTTTCGCCGCAAGATATTGGTTCAGCGCGTAAACGTTCGAATAGTAGTCGGAGTAATTCCAACCGAGCAACATCTGGCGCGGCGGGCCGCCGTGGACGTAAACGACGGCCGGTTTCTTTCCGCGGAATTCGTTCGATTCGAAAAGTTGACAGTGGACCTTTACACCGTCGGGCGCGGTTATGACAACCTGTTTCGGAATGATCAGTTTTTGCGTGGGAAAGTCGCGCGGGATGCGGTCCTCGGCCAGCAGTCGTTTATTCCCGCCATCGACCGATATCACCGTCGGCAGCGGCGGACGCTGGGCGGTAGCGCTGAAGAACGCGATCGTCCTGCCGTCGCCGGTAAAGCGAGGATTCCATTCGAGGCCTTCGCCCGGTGTCAGGACCTCAGGCGTCGCGCGGTCGACCGGGACTTTGACGAGGTGTCTTCGATCGACATCAAGGGCGTCCGGGCCCGCATTGCCGGCGACGATCACCGATTTCTTGTCGGGCGACAGGCGGACCCATTCCGCCATATATTTACCCGGGGTGAGCAGCAGCGGCTCGCCGCCATTCTCGTTGATCGAATAGACCTGCGGCTGGCCGCCGAGATAGGTCGAGAATATGACCCGATCATTGGCCGCCCAATGCAGGTTGGTCCCGCCGAGCGTCGTCGGCGCGTTGCCGCGAAGGGTATTCGGGCTTTTCCACAACGGCTTGCCCTCGCCCGTCGTGGCGTCCGCCGTCCAGATCGACCATGGGCTGATCGTTGGCTCGAGCAGGAGGTCGGGTTCGCCTCCGCTGCCTGGGCGACGTATGAATACGATGCGCTTGCCGTCGGGCGACCACCGAGGATTTGTGTCGCGCCCGGTCGAAGGCTGCAGCCAGACGATCGGCGTCGAGTCGTTCGTATAAACGCCGATGAACGAGTGGTCGCCGCGCCCGGACACGAACGCGAGCCGCGAGCCGTCGGGCGACCATTCTGGCGAACCGCTGGCTCCCCGCGCCGAGAACAATCGTTTTGCAGCGGCCGAGCCGTCGATCGGCACGGTCATGATCGTTCCGGCCCTTCCAAACAGGACGGAATCGTTCTTTGGCGACAGGACGGGACCGTTTGCCTCGGCCAGTGCCTTTGCCTCGCCGCCGGTGAAAGGAATACTCCAGATCTGCATCTTTTGTTCGATGGGGTTTTGGGCAGGATTGGGCGGCACATCCTGCCAGTTACCCTCCGAGCCGCCGCGAACAAAAACGACCCATTTGCCATCAGCCGAAACGTTCAGGCTTACTAGTTCCTGCCCATCATCGGATGTGTAATTGGTCAGCTTTCGGGCGACGTAATCCGGCCCTTCAGCGACCCAAACGTTCCGTACGCCTCGCTCATTGAATACCCACGCGATCCGTGGTGTTCCCGAAGAGGCAGCAAGGTCGGTCGGATACGGATAGCTCGCGACCTGTTCCAGCGTGAACGTCTGAGCGACTGCACCGATCGCGCACATCAAAACCAATGCACCCGACAATATGATTCGACGATGAATTTGCTGAATGAATATGTTGATCATGTTGTTTTTGCGGTGTGACGAGCTTACCGTAGTGATCGTTGTCGCGTCGGCGACAACTGAATACAGTCGGCGTCGAAGGGTCAAGGCTCCAGGGCCTGGTCGTAGGTCACTATGAACTCCAGAAACTTTGAGACCTCGATCATATCCTTGCCGCGAAATCTGATGCTGTGGGCATCGGTTCGTTCGATGATCGAAAGGTAACTCAGTATCTCGGATGGCCGGTAGTTCTTGAACCGGACATCGAGCTGGACCGGCGTCTGGAGCTTGAGCGGCTTGAAATCTCGGATCCGGCCCATCGCCGCCCGCACTTTTGCTCCGATCAGATCGTATGCGGCTTGCGGTGTCATGGTCTTTGCCGAGTGAAAGCCCTGGTGCCATTTCACTACCGCTCCCTCGATCTCGCCGACGACGGATCTGACCTCGGCAACGGCGGCATCGTCGCCCGAGATCATTATGACGGGAACGTTAAAGTGCCCGGCGATCGCAGCGTTAATGCCGCCTTCGGGCATCGACCGGCCGTTGAGCCTGACGTCAGCGAGCCGCGCGCTGGATATCGTGTGAGCGCGGACGCCTGCCGGGTTCGTCGTGCTCGAGTGATAGCCCAGGAAGATCACGCCATCGAAGGTCTCATCTATGCCCTGCATCATCATCAATGGCCGCGGAAATCCACGTATCACCATCACATTCTTGGGCAGTTTGTCGATCAGCAGGTTTTGAGCGTTGCCGTGCGAATCGCTCACGACCACTTCGGTCGCCCCGGCGGCAAACGCCGCTTCGATCGCAGTATTGACCTCCTGGGTCATAAATTCGCGAAACCGCTGATACTCAAAACCGGTCGGCCCGAGCTGGTCACCCGTGACCGCCCCGACCACGCCTTCCATATCCGCCGAAATGTAGATCTTCATACGCTTTTCCTGACCGTACGCCGCCGAGCCGAAAGCCCACAGGACCGCGATCAACAGCATTATTCGATATCTCATTTTGTCTCCACCGTCCAGATCTGCTTGAGTACTCGAGCGAAGTTGCCGCCGAGGATGCCCTGGATTTCGCTATCGCTGTATTTGCGCCGGATAAGCCCTTCCGTCAGGTCGAACATTCGTTTCGGATGGTCGATTCCCTCGATGTCGATCTTCTCGCGAAAACCGTAGCTGCCCTTGTACGACGCCCGCAGCTGCTTGTTCGCCTCGACGGGCATTTTGTCGTAGCCCCAAAGATCGATGTCGCTGCCGACGCCGAGATGGTCGGGGCCGATGAGCTTTTTGACATGATCGAAATGGTCGAGAAAGTGTTCGATGGTCGTGGGCTCGTCGCCTTTTACGAACATCCGCACGCCGGTAATGCCGATAACGCTGCCGGTTTCTCCGACCTTCTTGATCGCTTCGTCGGTTTTTACGCGGGGGTGGCCCGGTACGAGCGCGCGAGCGTTCGAATGGGTTATCAACACTGGCTTTTTCGATATCTCGAAGGCATCGAGCGTCGTCCGATCGCCGCAATGCGAGACGTCAACCGCCATTCCGACCCTGTTCATCCGCTCGATTATCGCGACGCCAAAATCGGAGATGCCGTCGTCGCGCCGCTCGGTCGCACCGTTGCCGATCAGGTTGCGCGAATTATACGTCAACTGCGACACGCGCTGGCCGAGCGAGCGAAACAGATCGACATCCCCCGGGCTGCGGAAGTGCTGCGAATTTTGCAGCCCGAGCAGCACGCCGAGCTTGCCCGACCGTTTTACGCGGTCGAGGTCTCCTGGGCTGTCGATTCGGATCATGAAAGCGTCGTTATTCGCGATGAAAGCGTTCCACGCTGCAAACCATCTCAGCGCCGATTCGAACGCGTTTGCACCGCCCAAACCGACCGCCGGGTGTATAACGTTGATGCCCGAATCCTTGAACGGCTGAAAGTCGGCCGCCGTAAAAAGTTCGGGGTCAGCCATCCACCGATCGTTCTTCGGAAAATCGAGGGTCAGCACGCAAAGCATGTCGAGAACCGTCGAGCGGCCCATCAGGTCTATTGCTCGCGCCGAGTATTCGGCCGTTGATCCGGCAACTAACTGATAGCGCCCGCGGTTGATCATCGGCGCCGCGAGCACGCCGACGCCGGCGCCCGCAGCTCGTTTCAGCAACTCGCGCCGCGTCATTCGTCGATCATCCCGTTCTTTTTTCATAGGACTCCTCGCAATTCTCAATCTCTTCAGCGCGTCAGGATATAGCTGCCTTTGCCCTCGCCCCGAACAAAATCAACGACCGTATAGCCTCGGTCGAGCGCCGTCGTGAACGCCTGCCGCGCCGTCCGCCGCCATTCTATCGCCAACTGCTGACTGCGTTCTTCCACGGACGATATGTCCGCCGGTATCTCGATGGCGAGTGTTTCAGAGAATTCGACCGGCATCTGCAATATCGGCTGCTCGCGCTCGCCGACGGCGAGTATGGGCATATCGGCAGTGAGCGTCTGCGCTTGCTCCGATCTTTCGATCCTGGCGAAAACGCTCGGGGAATCGAGGCGCCATGTCACCCAGAATCGGTCCGTCCCGTTGCGATGCAGAAAACTCGCCGCATCGTACCCGTAGAAATCGACAAAATACTGCTCGCACGTAACACCCAGCTTTCGAAAATTGAGATAGGCGTTCTTACTCCGCAGTGGATCGAAGGTCCAGGAAATGACCTTGACTCCCTGCCTGAGCACCTGCTCACGCTGGGCAAGTTTCAGCCGTTCACCGATGTGCGCGCCGCGGTGGTCCTTACTCACGGCCAGCATGTGCGAATGATGTGTTTGCTCGCCATTCTCGATCCCCGGAAATCCGTAAACGAATCCGACCAGGACGCCTGCGTCGAACGCCCCGATAAGCACACCACCTGCCGTTTTCACCGCGATCAAGTGAGCAAGCGGTACGACGTCGAGATCCGGGATGCCCCACACCTCGCGTTGCATGTCCTCGACCGCACGCAACTCGGGCGTCGTCTCAATATCGCGTATGACGATGCCGGCAGCGGTATCGCTCCCGCGGAACAAGGCCGGCTTTGGCGACCCGGTCGTAAGCATGTCCTTCATATCGTTCACATCGCTCTTCCCGGGCCGTAGAGGACCCGCCCGGGACGCGCTCCTGTGTGTTTTCCGTGGTCTATGACCACCTGTCCGTTGACGATCACGTGATTGATGCCGACCGGCGAGAGCAAAGGCTCATCATAGGTCGCGCGGTCCTGGATCCGTTCGAAGTCGAATACAACTACATCAGCCCAGGCGCCTTCGCGGATAACACCTCGGCCTGCGAGGCGCATCCGCGTCGCGGGCCAGGATGTCATTTTCCTTATGGCTTCCTCGAGCGAGATCACCTTCTGCTCACGCACATACCGAGCGATCAGGCGAGGGAAGTTGCCGTACGCGCGCGGATGCGGCAGCCCGATCGCATCGACCTCGCCGGGCCGCAGCGCCGCACCGGCGTCGCTGCCGATGCTCGTCCACGGGAACTTCAAGGCTGTCACGATGTCGGGTTCGCTCATCATGAAATAGATCGCGTAGACGCGCCCCGAACCCTGCAGGACTAGGTCGAATGCCGCGTCCGCCGGATCTTTCTTTAGTTCCTTTGCGATCTGTTCAATATTTTTGCCTTCGAATTTGGCGTTCTCGGGATTGCGTGCATTGCGAAGGACGATATTCTTCCATCCGCCCGACGATTCGACGATGTTCCACCAGCCGGGAGAACCGGTCTTGATCTCTTTTTTCAGCCGTGCGCGCGTTGCGGGGTCATTCAGCCTTTCGCGCAGCTTCTGGTTGCCGCCCTCGAACGCCCATGAGGGAATTGTCGCCTCAAGGCCCGTTCCGCCTGCGGTATAAAGATATATGTCCGCCGCGACATCGACGCCCCGCCCTCTGGCCGCTTCGATCTTTTCGCCCGCCTGGTGCATCAGCTTGCCCCAACCCGGTTTGTACGCCGCCTTGAGATGAAAGATCTCGACCGGCAGTCCGCCGCGCTCGCCGATCGCGATCGCTTCCTCGACCGCCTGAACAAGTTCCTTGCCCTCGCCGCGAATGTGGCTTGCGTAAATGCCGCCGTATCGGCCTGCGACGCGCGCCATTTCTACCAGCTCATCGGTCGTCGCGTAGCTCGACGGCGGATAGATCAGCGCGGTCGTCATACCGACGACGCCGGCCTTCATCGCCGTTTCCATGATGGCCTTCATTCGGGCAAGTTCGTCCGCGTTGGGTGCCCTGCTATCCTGCCCGAGCACGGCCACGCGTGCCTGCGTTTCGCTGAAGTAGGTTCCAAAATTGATGCTGATACCTGTGCGTTCGAGGCCGGCGAAGTACTCGCCGATTCGTTCGACCGGGACGGGCGTGCCGCCCTCGCCGCCGATCGCGCTCGTTACACCCATCAGCACCTTGTTCTCCGCGAGACCGTTTCGCGGCAGCACGCCGCCCGACTGGTCCATAACGTCGATCCAACCCGGCGAAACGTATTTGCCCTTTGCATCGATCTCCTGTTTGCCGCGGCCGTCGATCTTGCCCACCCGGACGAATTTGCCGTCCTTGATCGCAACATCTGCCGCGATCCATGGGCTTCCCGCACCGTCCAGCACGCGGCCGTTGCGGATCACGATGTCATAGCTCGGCCCGCCCGTCTGCGCCGCCGCACCAAAGCACAAGGCGTTGAGCAAAAGTGCCGAGAGCAAAAAGTGAGCGCAGATGCGCCTCGCGTTGCGATCTCTGATGATGTTCGAAGAGCGATCGATCACGTTAATTCTGCCTTCCCGGTCCATAAATGACCTTCCCGGGCTTTGCACCTGTATGCTTACCGTTCTCGATGACGACGTGGCCGTTCACCAGCACAAAGTCGATCCCCGACGGCGGCCGGAACGGGTAGTCGTAAGTTGCGTTGTCCTGGATCTTTTCATAGTCAAAGATCACGACGTCCGCCCACATTCCTTCCCTGATGAAACCGCGCGATGCAATGCGCAGCCGGGTCGCGGGCCACGACGACATTTTTCTGATCGCCTCGGGAAGCGACAGCAAGTTCTTCTTGCGCACATATTCGGCAATAACGCGGGGGAAGTTCCCGTAACCGCGCGGATGGCCGTTTCCCACTGTGTTCGGATCGACCAGTTGCGGCGACGCGGCCGCATCGCTTCCGAAACTGACCCACGGATACCGGATCGCCGTTTCGACGTCCCGCTCGCTCATCAGATGGTATAGAGCACCGGTCCGGTTATTGCTATCGATGATGAGATCGAATGCGGCATCGGCCGGGTCTTTTTTCCATTCCTTCGCGATCTCGGCGACGTTCTTGTTTTCAAAGCGCTTATTGGCTGCGTTAGCCGTCGAAGCGACGACAATGTTCTTCCAGCCGCCGGCCGCCTCGACGATGTTCCACCAGCCGGGCGATTCGGTTTTTATCTCTTTTTTCAGCCGAGCACGCGTCGCGGGGTCCTTGAGCCGTTCGAGCAGCTTTGCGTTGCCGCCCTCTGAGGCCCACGCCGGAACGACGGCAGAGAGCGACGTTCCGCCGGCAGTGTAAACGTACATATCCGCTGCCACATCGAGCCCGCGTGCCCGTGCCCGTTCGATCGTATCGCCGGCCTGCCGCATCAGCGTTCCCCAGCCGGGTTGATATGCGGCCTTGAGGTGATATATCTCGACCGGAACACCGCCTTTCTCGCCGATGGTGATCGCTTCTTCGATCGCCTGCACTAGTTCCTTGCCCTCGCCGCGAATATGGCTTGAATAAACGCCGCCATAGCGCCCGACGACCTTTGCCAATTCGACAAGCTGCTCGGTCTTTGAATAGCTCGCCGGCGGATAGATAAGAGCGGTCGAGATCCCCAGCGCACCGCCCTTCATCGCGGTATCGACGATCGATCCCATTCGAACAAGCTCTTCGGCGGTCGGGTCACGAGCGTCTTGCCCTATCACGGCGACGCGCGCCTGCGTGGCGCCGTAATAGGTGCCAAAATTCATCGCTATACCGTTCGTCTCAAGACCGGCGAAATAGGTCGCCAGCTGTTCGGCAGGCACCGGCGTACCGCCTTCGCCGCCGATCCCGGTCGTCACGCCCATTTGCAGCTTGCTTTCGGCGAGCGGATTTCTGACAAGAACTCCGCCAGACGCGTCGAGCATGTCTATCCAGCCGGGCGATACGTATTTGCCGCGGGCGTCGATCTCGCG
>CAZSOE010000021.1:0-4623 GCA_964608335.1 uncultured Chloracidobacterium sp. | reverse complement strand
TTTGCCGCGCGCATGCCGGCCCCGCTGCCTTGACGGAACATCAGGGCGGTCACCTTCCCGGTCTCGTCCTTCACGAACGAGATCTGTGCATCGACCGTCTTTAGGAAAAAGTCTGTCGGCGTTTCAGGAAAGAGCTGCATCTTCGGCTGTGCCGGGATCGAAAGCATCAGTTTGCCGTCCTCTTTCGTGATCGTAAAAGTGATCGATGGCGGCAGGTGATACTCGCCGACGAACTGGTCGAGTGCCTCGGGCGGCAGCGTGATCGCCTTTCGCTCTCTCGGCAGCTCGTATTTTGCGCCAAAGACGATCGCCGACAGGGCGCTCGCAACCTTTTCCGTAGCTGCTCCCTGGATGTTGCTCAGCACAACAACTGTTACTTTGTCGTCGGGAAAGCGGACCAAATACGTCGAGAAGCCGTAGATACCTCCGCCATGCGACATCGCCGCGTGCTCGAAGCGCTTGCCCACTCCCCAACCGTACGCGTAATTGTTTCTGAACGGCGTGAACAGCTCGTCGATCGACCGTTTTGTCAGAAGTTTCTCGGTATAGAGCGCCTGTTCCCATGCGAGCAGGTCTTCGGTCGTCGAGTAAAGCGAACCCGCGGCATAGGGAATAAGCATGTCCAGGGCCGGTGCGTTGACAAGCGCATCGCCGTCGCGAAGATAACCGGCCGCGCGCCATTTGATCATGTCGCGTGCCATGTCGTAACCCGTGTGCTTCAGGCCGAGCGGCCCAAAGATATTCTCTTTGAGAAATTCGGGATACGTCTTGCCCGATGCTTTCTCGATAACAAGCCCGAGCAAGTGATAGCCCGAATTGCTGTAGGCATATCTCTCGCCAACCGCAAAATCGAGCGGCTTTGCCTTATATTCCGCCAGCAGTTCCGCCGGCGTGATCGGAAGCACGGCCTTCTTTGCCATCCAGTCCGGGAACGCGGTGTAGTTGGGAATTCCGGACGTGTGGGTAAGCAGGTTGCGGATCGTTATCGGCTCCCATGCCGCAGGGCAATCGGCAACATACTTGCACACGCTGTCGCTGGTGCTGAGTCGCCCGCGTTCCTGCAGGAGCATGATCGCCGCCGATGTAAATTGCTTCGTTATCGAGCCCAGGCGAAAGACTGTCCTCGGCGAATTCGGAATGTCCCACTCGTAATTCGCCATGCCGTATCCTTTGCTTACGATCGGTTTTCCGTCACGCGCGACGAGGATCGACCCGTTGAACCGGTCAACCTTCTGTGCCGCCGCCATATACTCATCGACGCGCGATACGATCTGATCTGTCGACGGCGCCTGAGCAAGGTCCGATTGCAGATAGAGAAGAAGAAGGCATGGAACAACGACAATGCGTGCCCTAAGACGTTGAACTATTCCCATCGTATGACTCCTTATGAATTATTGTTTCGCCTGCGCAAGGCGCGCATCTCCGACAACGGGAAGCGCAATATGCGACGCATACCGGCCCGAGCGATATATCCGCTGCGTCGCCTTTTGAAAATCTGACGCCTTTGCCCGAAAGATATTCGGCACAAATCTCTGTGGATTCAGGTCGATCACCGGGAACCAGGTACTTTGAACCTGCACCATTATCCGGTGCCCCTTCCTGAAAACATGATCGTTTGCGGGAAACCCGATCTCGTAGGGCAAAACTGCGTTCGCCGGGATCGCTTGAGGTCTCTCAAAGCTCGTCCGGTAGCGGCCGCGGAAAACGTCGCCCGCGACCATCAGCTGATATCCGCCCATCGTGGCGTCGGGCTCGTATCGTTCGGGATACACGTCGATCAGCTTTACGATCCAATCACTGTCCGTTCCCGACGTCGATGCGAGTAGATTTGCGACGATCCGACCTGAGACGGTGAGGTCTTCCTGCAGCGGTTCGGTGACCCAGGTCAGAACGTCAGGACGGCGATCGACAAAGCGCTGGTCTTCGACGAGCCATGTGCTCCAGCCCGCACCAAGACGGATCGGCCGAGGCCGGTATGGCACCGGATTGGCCGGGTCGGAGACATAAGCGTCAAAGTCTTTAGCGCCGTTCGAGTTTGGTTTCTCGAATGAGAGCCGTCCATTCTCGCGCGTGTACAGTTTTCGCCCGACCACGTTTCGTTTTGGCGGCCACACATCGTGGTTGACCCATTCGTTCGTTCCGGTGCGGAATGTGGTCGCTTCGGCGATCGCCGGATCGGGCCGTCCCTTCAGGTAGTGCGCCAGAAATTTGGCCTGGATGTTCGCGCGATAATGCTGCGCCGTCGCGCTGCCAAAATCGATGCGCCCGAGCCTTCGTCCCTCGCCCGACCAGCCGCCGTGATTCCACGGACCGACGACGAGAAAATTTTGGTTGGCCTTGTCATGCCGTTCGAGCAGCTCGTAGATCTTGATCGGGCCGTAGAAATCTTCCTGGTCCCACCATCCGGCAACGTTCAGGGTCGGCACGGTCACGCGGTTCAGCCATGGAGCAAAACCCTGCCGTTTCCAAAACGCGTCGTAGTCGGGATGATTTACAAAATCGTTCCAGGTCGGATAACGGCCGCTGAAGTATTTTGCATCGACGTTCGAGAGAGCGCCGAGTTTGAGGTACCAATCGTAGGTGTCGTACGTGTCGATGATCGCCGACGGGTTGGTCTGTTCCTTCGACGACTCCATACGGTACGTGTATTCAAGTCCGTAGCTCAGGCGGAACGCACCGTTGTGGTGAAAATCGTCGCCGATCCACATATCCGCAGGCGACGCTTGCTGTACGACCGCTTTGAGCGACGGATGCGGGTCGAGCATTCCCATGACCGAAAGCCACGCCCCATAACTCGTGCCCGCCATTCCCACACGTCCGTTGTTACCCGGGACGTTCTTCAGCAGCCACTCGATCGTGTCGTACGTATCGGTGCTCTCGTCGATCGCATTCTTGTCCTTCGGGTCGCGCGGCTGCCGGAGCATTACGAATTGCCCCTCCGAATTGAACCGGCCGCGAATGTCCTGCCGCACGACGATGTACCCGTCAGCCGCAAGTTCTGGTAACGCCGCGGCCAACTGTTCGGACGTCATGTTGCCGATCCCGTACGGCGTGCGAAGCAGCAGGATCGGCACCGGTTCGGTCGCACGGGTCGGCGAGTAAACCTGTGTAAAGAGACGCACTCCGTCGCGCATCGTGATCATCGCCTCGGTACGCGTGAAGACCGGACCGGCGGGCTGGGCAGCCACACTCGCCGATGCTGCCAGGTAAGCGACTGCGACGAGCGAGACCAAGAGGAGATTTGTTCGTTTGTTCATCTGTCCCTTTCCTCCCAATTCACGGTTTCTTCGTTACCCGGTCGATGGACGCGGGTCGCGGGACGCGCTTCATCGGATTTTGCTGCAGCAGCTTCATCGCTTCCTGCACGGCGCGCTCGATCTGCGGATCACGTCCTTTAGCCAGATCGGCCGGCGTGATCTCGACCTCGATGTCAGGTGCAACGCCAATGTTCTCGACATCCCACTGTCCGTTGAGGTTGTAGAAGGCAAGAATGGGCGCGGTGATACCGCCGCCGTCGATCGTTGGCGGCACACCGAGCGTGCCCACGAGCGCTCCCCACGTGCGTGTCCCTACCATCGGACCAAGCTTTCGCTGCCTAAACATAAAAGGCAATGCATCGCCGCCCGAGCCGGCCGATTCGTTGATGATCATCACTTTGGGTCCGTAAATGCCTGCTATTGGCGAAGTTGCGGGCTCGCCGTCGCGCTGGACAAAGTAGCCCATCAGCTTTCGATCAAGCTCGCTGACGATGTAATCGGCCACCATGCCGCCCTGGTTGTAACGCTCGTCGATGATTGCTCCTTCCTTGTCCTGCTGAGCGTAGTAGTAACGGGTGAAATACGTATAGCCCGCACCGCCGGTGTTGGGCAGCCACACGTACGCCAGTTTCCCGCCGGAAAGTTTGTCGACGAGTCGCCGGTTGTCCTCGACCCAAGCGCGGGTCCGCAAGCCATCCTCGTTGCCAATGGGGATCACTGTCATCAGACGCGAACCTTCACCGGATGGGTCCTTGCCGACGCGGATCATGATTTGGCGTCCGGCTGTGCCTTCGAACACGTTGTAAATGTTTGTCGGTGGGGCGAGTGGACGGCCATTGACCTCGAGCAAATAGTCGCCCTCGTTTACCTGGATGCCGGGCCCGCTCAACGGCGCCCGCAGCTCCGGGTTCCAATTCTCACCCGTGAGTATGCGCTTGATCCGGTAGCGGCCGTTCTCGACCGCAAAGTCGGCCCCGAGCAATCCGACCGAAACCGGATCTTCGCTCGGAACATCACCCGCCCCGGTAAGATATGAGTGACCGACGGTGAGTTCGCCGCCGACCATCGCGATCAGGTACGACAGGTCGGTCCGGTGGCCAACGTGCTCCACGAAAGGCCTGTACTTTTCGTACACGGCTTGCCAGTCGGCGCCGTGAAACTTCGGATCGTAAAAATACTCGCGCTGAATTCGCCACGTTTCACGAAAGATCTGCTGCCACTCGGCCCGCGGGTCAACGCGCATTTCAAGTGCGGCTATGTTCAGCGGGCCATCACCAACCCTCACCGGTGCCGGCCGGTCGGTCGGGACGACGCCCGCCGTCGTCGGGCCGCTTTGATAAAGAATCCGTCTTCGGTCGCCCGAGAG
>CAZSOE010000020.1:0-14451 GCA_964608335.1 uncultured Chloracidobacterium sp. | reverse complement strand
AAAAAGGAGGAGAGACAAAATGTCGGAATTTGACGCGGAAGTCAGGAAGGCGGAGAAGGAACTGGAACAGGGTCTCGTCACGGTCGACGGCAAACAGGCGGCCGGCACGGACGAATTCTTAGGAGATATCAGGATGCAAGCAGAAGAATACGGGCAGCAGATAAAGGACGCGGCCGGAAAAGCTTACGATTTTGCCAGCGACAAATTTACGCGAGGCGCCGACAAGTTCAAAGAGCTGTCAAATAAGGACCCGCGCGAGCTGGTCGAGGACGCGAAGGAATTTGCCAGACAGAAACCGGGCCAGACGATCCTCATCTCGGCCGCCGTTGGCTTGGTGCTCGGTCTGATCCTGCGCGGTCGAAAATAGCCATTGTTGTTTCCACGTTTCACGCCGAACCGCCTGTTTTTGCGGGCGGTTTTTCATTTCTGCACCGATCGTGCCGTCTGGAATCGCGAATTTTGATGTTGGAAACACACATTTTCGTGTCTGGAACCACCATTTTTGAGGTTTGGAACGGCCGAATTTCGGCGGACATGCCGTGATCTGTTCGAACGCGGCCACGGCGCGTGCGACCCGGCTTCGGCGCTTATCGGCATTATCGGCAGCCGGGAACCCCGGACGGCCTCGTCCGGCTGGGCGCGAGGTGCGAACAAAATACTAGCGTCCGATCCACGGGATGTGCTATACTTGCAACGTAGCACATCAGATGCAACGCATCGCATCCAACGGAGAACACACACAATGGCAAGGATCTGGGAAAAATATCTCGGCGGGCCCGTCAAGCGGTCGCGCGACCGGCTGCACATTACGCTGAACAAGAAGGGCGTATTTACATTGAACCGCAGGACCTACGAAGTGCTCGGAAAGCCGCGCGCCGTCGTCCTTTATTTTGAAAAGAGCACTGGTGTGATCGGAATGAGTTCCGCCCACCCGCGACTTAAAGAAGCTTTTCCCCTAAACGAGAAGGCGGGCTATTGGACGATCAATGCCGTTTCATTCTCCCGCCACTATGGAATACGGCTGGATGGAACCGAGGCTTTTGTCGATCCGGAACTCGACGCCCAGGACATCCTGCAGCTCGACCTCCGCACGACACGAAAGATCTTTGGCGGTTATCGACGAAAGAACAAACTCCGAATGGAAGCCCTCGCGGCCGCGGGCAATCATTGAATGCCTACTCTCTAAGCCCCTCGTACTGCGCGAAGAGCTTCGTGAGCTGAGCGTTGATCTTCTGTTTGGCCGCCAGGTCCGTTTCCTGGTCGCGTTGCTTTACGAGTTCCTCGATCTTATGCGCGAGGACCTCGGCCTTTGTCTCAGGCTTTTTGCTTTTGCGAATGACGTACTTGTCGTCCATACGGATAGCGCCTGAGTTCGCCTGCGTTCTAGACCTGTTCGTGCAGCAGGCGGCGGACCCGGTCGCCGAACAGAACATCGATCTTGTGCGGTTCGATGACGGCAGTTACCTCGCCGCGGCCGAATGTCGTGTGGGTCATTGCCTGGCCCTTCCTGTATTTTCGAGCACGGTCGTAGGGTGATGCATTTTTGCCCGATCCCATCGACACCGACGTTTTGACACCGCGCGTGAATGTGCTGACCGTTTCACACGCTTCGCACGACGCCTTGGTGATCAGCCCCTGCTTGGTCACGGTTTGCACTTTATGCATTTGCTCGACATCGCATGCCGAGCACATCATTTCGATCGAATCATCGATCGAATAAGCCTTCGTCTTTTTTGTCATATTTACTCCTAAACCCATGGCAGGCGCATCGCCCCTGCTTGCCTCTGTCGCCCGCTAAGCGGGCTCGATATTTTTCGGCCGACCGTCCCCAGGTTCCGCTTCGCTTCACCTGGGGCTAAATTCTGTCGCTGCTACGCAGCTAAGTGTAACCGGACTTAGCGGGTGCGGCGTGGGCGGAACGAGCGCCTGCCCGTAGCGAATTTTTTTACCGGCCCGGTCGGCGCAAAGTTATGGCCCCCAAAATCGGGCAGCAGAACGCGTTCGACGGTTTCGCCGGTCAGTTTTTCGATCGCCCGCATTGCGTGTTCCTCGGCGATCGTAAAAAAGGTGATCGCCCGGCCCTTGTTGCCCGCACGGCCTGTTCGGCCGATGCGATGGACATAGTCCTCGGGCACGACAGGAATATCGTAGTTGATCACGTGCTGGACCGAATCGATGTCGATGCCGCGTGCCGCAACATCGGTCGCTACGAGCACGTTGATCTTGCCCGCCTTAAAGCTGCGAAGCGCAGCCTCGCGTTGCGACTGCGACCGGTCGCCGTGGATGCAGTTCGAGTTGTGATCGCGTTTGTCGAGGATGTGTGCGAGCCTGTCGGCACCGCGTTTAGTGCGGGTAAAGACGAGCACGCGGTCCAATCTTTGCTTTTCGAGCAGGTCGAGCAGCAGCGGCATCTTGGAGTGCTGTGCGACCGGATACGCCGTCTGCTCGATCGTGACCGGCGCCGTTCCGCGCGGGGATACCTCGATGAGCTTCGGGTCTTTCAGCATCGTATACGCGATGTGTTCGATGTCTGCCGACATCGTCGCCGAAAAGAAAAGCGTCTGGCGTTTTGCCGGAATGGCGCGGACGATCCGCTTGATCGAGGGCAAAAAACCCATATCGAGCATCCGGTCGGCCTCGTCGAGAACCAGCGTGGTCAGACCGCGAAGGTCGAGCACGCCCTGATCCATAAAATCGATGAGACGGCCGGGCGTGGCGATGACGATATTGGCGCCCCGCTTGAGGGCGTGCATCTGGTTCGCGTAACCCGAACCGCCTATCACGGCCGTGCACGTAATGCTCTTTGGAGCGAACTGCCGGCAAAACGCCTCGGTCTGATTGGCAAGCTCGCGCGTCGGCGACAGAACGAGAACCCGAGTTCCCGGCCGGCCCTTGTTCGCCGCGAGCATCTGCAGTATCGGCAGCAGAAACGCCGCCGTCTTGCCCGTGCCGGTCTCGGCACAAGCGATGAGATCACCGCCTTGTAATACGACCGGAATAGCCTGTTTTTGGATGGGTGTAGGCTCTGTGTAACCCAGCGACGCGCACTTGTCGGTTAGAACCGAATGCAGGCCTAAGTCTTTGAATGTCATTAGATAAATGATCCGTATCTACTAAAGATGTGTTTTGAGCCCCTGCTTTAGCAGGCCGGACGCTGACCACGGTTTGTGGGATGCAAGCGAACTGCCGCCTGAAAGGCGGTACTCACAACGAGTCTTAAGGATGTAATAAGAAGTTACTAACGAGGAGTGATCTTCAGTGTAACGGTAGCAAGGAAGGAACCACGTTCGAGGACTCACATTTTTTTGTGAAGCCGCTTCTAACAGTATTAAAGGGACCGTGCCTCGAACCATCCAGATCGCCCAACATATGGACGAAATCACCGTCGACGAAGAGATACGGAATTGTCAAACTATTAAGATTACAATATTTACGGAAAAGATGCAAATTGCTTTTTCGAGAGCCATTCTGCAGCCACCTCGCGGGGCGACCGTTTTTTACCGTCAACCTCATAATTAAGGCGCCGCACATTGTCAGTCGAGATCGCGTTCTTAAGTTTCGCAAACGCAGTCGATACCTGGTCGGCCACGTCGCGTCGGGCGATGAAGACGGCTTGGTAGGGTGGGAAGTATTTTTTGTCGTCTTCGAGTTGGACGAGGTCGAGGGCGGCGATGAGCCCGTCGGTCGAGTTGCCGGCGATGATGTCGAGCGAGCCTGAGGCTAGCGCATTGTACGTGAGCGAGAGGTCCATCTCGCGCGGGTTTTTGGTGAAGCTGAAGCCGTAGGCTTTCTTGAAACCGGCGTAGCCATCGGCGCGCGACATAAAATCCTGGCCGAATCCAGCTTGCCACTCGCCCGCCAGAGGCACGGCGTCGGAGATCGTTTGCACGTTGTTCTTACGCGCGACATCGCCGCGGATGAGGATCGCAAAATCGTTTGCGAAACCTAGCGGAGGGCTGAGCGTGAGTCCGAATCGTTCGGCATACTCGCTTTTTGTTTGCTCGTAAACGGCCTGCGGATCCGTTATCGGCGGATGCTTTAATATCGCGGTGTAAGCGGTGCCGGTGTATTCGGGATAGACATCGGCTTCACCGGCGCGAAGGGCATCGTGTGCGAGATTGCCGCCAAGCTCGAACTTGCGCGTGACGGCGACGCCGTCGCGTTCCAACATCTGCGCGAGTATCTCCGCGAGGATGACGGATTCGGTGAAGTCTTTTGAGGCGATCACAATTGGTCTCGCCTCGCTCCTCGGAAGTTCCGAATTTGAAATTTGGGATCTCGAATTTGAAATAAAACCCGAAAGGACAACGAGAACCAAAATCAGTGCGACACCGCCGGCGACAAGTCGGCGACGGGCCGCCGATGCACGTTCGCCGATCGAGAATGAATGTTCGAATTGGCCGAGTGCAACATCGCATAGGAGTGCGAGCGCTGCCGAGGCCAGAGCGCCGGCGATGAGCAGGTTGTTGTCGTTCTGGCGCAGGCCGCGAAAGATGTATGTGCCGAGTCCGCCCGCGCCGACAGCCGCCGCGACGGTTGCAACGCCCACTGAGATAACGACCGCAACTCTAACGCCTGTAAGAATTACGGGCATGGCGAGGGGCAGCTCAATTTTTGCCAGGCGTTGCCAGCCGGTCATGCCCATCGCGTCGGCGGCCTCGATCAATTTTGGATCGATACCGAGTATTCCGGTCACCGTGTTGCGAATGACCGGCAGCAGGGCGTAAAGCGCCAGAGCGATGACCGCCGTTCGCGCGCCGATGCCCCCGATGAATGGGATCGGAATGAGCAAGCCAAAGAGCGCGAGACTGGGGACGGTCTGCATTATGTTTGCAAATGCGAGAACGGGCGCGCGAAGCGATCGGATCCGAGTGAGAATGATGCCGAGCGGGACGCCGATGGCGACGGCAGCACCGGTTGAGACGAGGACGAGGAAGATGTGCTCGCGGGTTAGCGTGAGTAACTCTGTGTAGTTGGCCCTGAGGAATTGAAGGAATTCGGGCATCGAGTTAGCTGCGACCGATGCATTACCATGAATTGCCACGCTCCTTAGAGCGTGGTTGTGAAGCCTCAACTTGTTTCCGCCCGCTTTAGGGGGCGAGATGTTCGGCGATCTGTCGCCTGTTTCGCAGGCTCCGAAAATCTATGGATTCGAAACCACGCTCTAAAGAGCGTGGCAATTCACCCGACAACCGCGGCCATTTCTCAAACGCGTTAGGGCTTCTTCGGGATCGTAGGCAGCATTTGAGGGACGGCGCGGCCTTTGGTGGCTTGTTCAAATGCGTACGCGTATTTGATCAGTGTCGGCTCGCTCCAGGCTGTGCCGAAAAAGAACATTCCCGCGGCCTGCGTCGTGGCGGCAACGGCCTGTTGATTTCCCGATGCGGGCAGGGCCGGCACATCGCGAAGACCAAGCGGGACGGTGATCGACGGGTAACCCGCAACGGCCGCGATCGACCATGCGGCACCGGCGGTCGGGCCAACGAGCGCGTCGAGCTTGTCCTTGGCGAGCAGTGCGTCAATGCCGTCCTCGCGCGTTTGCTTCTTGATGCGAGCAAGAGCGTCGGTGTAGGCCTTGTCGGTGAGATCACCTCGTGCTTGCGAAGCGATAAAAAGTTCCTGACCGAATTTTGGCAGCTCGAGCTCCTTGTTATCTTCGTTAAATTTGATGAGCTGTTCGAGCGTGGTGTACTTGCCGCCACGCGACGCCAGATATTTATTGAGGTCCGCCTTGAACTCGAACTGCAGGACCGCGGTGCGATCGGCACCGGCAGTCTGGCCGAAATCGGGAAACTTGACCTCGACGAGTGTAGCTCCCGCCTGGCGAATCTTCTCGAAGAAGGGTTCGTAATACGCTTTCCAGGCATCTAGATTGCGCTGCGGGGGGTATGTCACGAGCCCAAGCCGCGCGCCCCTGAGGCCGTTTGGATCAAGAGACTGAGTGTAGTCGCGAGCTCGACGCTTGTCGGCCTCGGCAGTATCCGGATCGTTCGGGTCGGTGCCCGCAAGAGCGGTCAGCATAACGGCCGCGTCGGCTACGGTGCGCGTCATTGGGCCGGCCGTGTCCTGCGTATGCGCGATCGGGATGATGCCGGAACGCGAGACGAGGCCGACCGTCGGTTTTAGGCCGACGACGCCGTTCGTGTTGGCCGGACAGATTATCGAGCCGTTCGTTTCGGTACCGATAGCACCGGCCGCCAGATTGGCCGAGACCGCCACGCCCGAACCGGACGAGGAACCGCACGGATTCTGGTCGAGAAAATAAGGATTATTGGTCTGCAAACCGCGCCCCGACCAGCCGCTGATCGAGCGATTGCCGCGGAAGTTGGCCCATTCGCTGAGGTTCGTCTTGCCGAGAATGACGGTACCTGCTTTTCTTAGCTGCTGAACGATAAATGCGTCGGCTCTTGGCGTCGGCGCATCGACAAGTGCGAGTGATCCAGCCGTGGTCAGCATCTTGTCGGCAGTATCGATGTTGTCTTTAAGAAGAATAGGTATGCCGTGCAGCGGCCCGCGCACCTTGCCTCGTTTCCTCTCCGCATCAAGCTGATCGGCGATACTGCGTGCGTCCGGATTGATCTCGAGAACGGAAGTCGTCTTATGGTCGAGCGTACTGATCCGCTCGATGTACATCTCGGTCAGTCGCCGCGCGGTGAGCTTGCCCGCCTTCATCTTTGCCTGAAGATCGGCGATGGTGGCTTCGACAAGCTCGGGAAAGGGCTCCGAACTGGCCACAGGCGGTATTCCGGGCACAGTTCTAAACAAAGCGCCAGCCGCCAAGCCGACTGCACCGGTCTTGAGAAAATCGCGTCGGTCCTTTTTCATAATTCTCGTATCCTACTCCGATTTATGCGGGCAGCAAAACGGTGTCGAGGTATGCACGGACCAGCGGAACATCGGAGCGCCGGAGCGCGTCGGGCGTATCGACCAGGACGATGCGGCCCTCGTCCATCAGGGCGATGCGGGTGGCGAGAAGCATGGCTTCATGAAGGTCATGCGTAACAAAGACGGCGGTCTTGCCAAGCTCGCGTACGAGGCGTGCAAACTCGCGCTGCAGGTTGGAACGCGTGATCGCGTCGAGCGCTCCGAACGGTTCGTCAAGCAGCAAGAGGTCGGGATCGGTGACAAGCGCGCGGGCCACGCCGACGCGTTGCCGTTGGCCGCCCGAAAGCTCGTGCGGAAAGCGGTGGGCGAACCTGGCGGGTTCGAGACCGACGAGATCCAGCAGATCGCTAGCGCGCGTTCCGGCCTCGACATCGCGCAGCCGCAGCGGCAGTGCCACGTTCTCCTCGACCGTTAGGTGCGGGAACAGCCCGCCGTCCTGAAGGACATAGCCGACAGAGCGGCGAAGCTCGATCGCATCCCATTCGGTCGTTGACTTGCCGTTGACCCAGACCGCACCGGAGGTTGGCTCGATCAGGCGATTGATCAACTTAAGCGTCGTCGTCTTGCCGCAGCCGGATTCGCCCAGAAGCACGACGACCTCGCCTCGATCAATGCTCAGATCGATATGATCGAGTATCGTTACGCCCGCGATCGAAAAACCGACCCTGCGAAATTCGACAATGTGGTCTGCTTCGGGCACCTTTTTATAAACCTGCGATTCGGATAGGATATTTTACGCGCGGCATTTTGCACAATCGCCGTTTTCCCGTTTCAGGACCCGGCCAGTTTAACGTGACCGAACTTGCACAAAAGGCCGTCATAATGGCACGCGGCATTGGAACACGGATGCGAGCGGCCGCGGACGACTTTTTACTCACGCCCGAGCAGAACTATTTCGCCGGATCGGGGCTTAAGGCTTTGATCCCGCTTGCAAGCGGCAAGTGTCTTCTCGAACTTCTGGTCGACAACATTTCGCGCGCCGGCTTTTCGGACATTTACCTCGTTGTCGCTCCCGAACACGACGCGATCGGCAGGTTCTGCGCCGAGCGGAAGATCGACGCGACTTTTGCGATACAACAGGAAGCTCTGGGAACGGCCGACGCCGTTCTGGCGGTGGAGCGTTACGTTGATGAAGGCGAGCTGTTTCTCGTCGTCAATTCGGACAATCTATATGGGGCCGAGCAGCTAAAAGCACTTCGCGATCTGAACCGACCCGCGCTGCTTGCGTTCGAGCGGCGAACGCTGGTCGCCGAAAGCAACATCCCGGATGAGCGGACCGCGAAGTTCGCGACGGTCGAGATCGACGATCGCGGCCATCTTGCGCGCATTTCGGAAAAGTCGGAGTCCGTCGGGCCCGACACTTTTGTTTCGATGAACGCGTGGCTTTTTTCACCCGTGATATTCCCGGCGTGCCGTGCGATCGGGCCGTCCGTTCGGGGCGAACTTGAGATCACCGCGGCGGTCCAGCACGCGGTCGACCATCTTGGGACAGAGTTCGTCGCCGTTAGGACCAACGCAGGCGTGCTCGACCTGTCCGGCCGCGCCGACATCGAGGCCGTTTCCCGCAGACTGTCGCCGACCACCGCCTGACGTTTTCTTTACCCAGCGAGATGTTCATTCCGGGACGGATCGAGATATTAGGCAAGCACACCGACTATTGCGGCGGCAGCAGCATCGTGTGCGCGACCGAGCGCGGGTTTCACGCTGATGTCGAGCCACGCGACGACCGCGTATTGATGCTGGATAACCGTGATTCAGGCGAGACGGTGGCTGTCGACTTGCGCTCGCCGAAAGCCTCACAGGGGCATTGGGCGAATTACGCGGTCGAGGTGGTTAGACGGGTCGCGGCGAATTTCTGCGAGCGTCCGTTGAAGGGTGTGACAGTGCATTTTCACAGTGACCTTCCGAAAGCTGCGGGACTTTCAAGCTCGAGCGCATTGATGATAATGATCTTTGCCGGGCTCGATGGGTTAAGCGGCCTTAGCGAAACGCCGGCTTTTCGTGAGAACGTCCGCAGCGAGCTCGACCTTGCCGAATATCTGGCATGCGTTGAGAACGGACGGACCTTCCGCAACCTTGCCGGCGCGGCCGGGGTTGGCACCTTTGGCGGCAGCCAGGACCACGCGGCGATACTTCTTGGCAAACCCGACACGCTCAGCCGCTTTGCATTCTCACCGCTGCGAGCCGAAGGCGACCTGGCATTTCCGGATGATCTTGTTCTCGCCGTAGCATCAAGCGGCGTGACGGCGCGAAAGACCGGCTCGGCACTCGAGAGCTACAACCGCCTGTCTCGGATGGCTGCTGACATCACGACCGCGACCGGCGGTCGATCGCTGGCCGCGACGATCGACGAACTCGGTATTGACGCCGTGCGAAACCGGATCCGCGGTGGCAGTTTCGCCTTCTTGACGCAAGAGCTCCTCGATAGGCTCGAGCAGTTTTGGGTCGAGAACTACCAGATCATACCGGCAGTCAGCGAACTGCTCTCGGCCGGAAGAACGCGTGAGATCGGCGAACTTGTCGATCTGTCGCAGCAAAATGCGGAGCGCCTTCTTGGCAATCAGATCGACGAGACGATCGGGCTGGCGCGGACGGCACGCGAGATCGGTGCGGTAGCAGCCTCGGCGTTCGGGGCGGGATTCGGCGGAAGTGTTTATGCGATAGTGGACAGGGCTGACGCGGAGCGGTTTGTGGTCGAATGGAAACGGTTGTACTTAGAAAGATCCCCGCAGCATAGAACGTCGTGCGAGTTTTTTACTACACGACCGTCGCAGGTGCAGATCTCTCAGGTTTGATCACGATGTACTACCCGTTAGTTCCGTCTTTCCGCGTCGAGATGCGCTTCAACATCTCCTTTATGTCGTTAACACCCTTAAAGGCCACATAGGTCGCGACAAAGATGTACCAACCGACGGAAGCGACGGTGAGGATGAGCCAAAAATACCTCATGAAGCGCCTCCTTTTCGCGGCTTGAGCAGCGAAAACACGATCATCGCCGCCGCAGAAGCCACATAGGCCGCGATACCGGAATAATAGGGCCCGACGGCCTTCGCCAAGTCGCGCGAGGCGGGCGTTTTCTCAAGCACAAGGAAAAGGGTCGGGATCGCCGCGGCAACCACGATCGCTGCGGCCGCGCCCCAACTGTTTGCGCGTTTCCAGTAGCAGCACGCGATCAGAAGGACCGAGATGCTGGCAAGGTAGATCGTGCCGGTAATGCCAAGATACGTCCAAACATCACCCTCGAGCGGATACCAAAGGCCATAGAAAAGCAGAAAAACCCCGATAAGCGCAACTATCGTGCGGTTGGCAAGGATGCCTTTCTTTTCGGACCACGGTGTTTTGCGGAAAGGGGCCAGGATGTCGTTATAAATGACGCTGCCCCACGTAAGCATGTAGCTCGAATCGGTGGACATGTCGGCGGCCAGCATCGCGGCGATGCACAGTCCCATCAGCCCGACGGGCACAAAGGTCGAAAGAAACGTCGGCATCGCGTCGAGCGTATTGGTCACCTGACCCAAGGTAGCGAGGGCGGCAATGCCCCAGATACCGGGGATAAGGAAACGGCAAACGAAGAAGAAGCTTGTTCGAATATAGATGTTCTGGCCGGTCCTGGAATCCTTTGCCGCGAGCACACGCGCGATCGTCGTCTGCCATGTCAGCACCGCGGCGAAATTAAGTAGCACCTGGAAGAGAACATACTGCCAGCCAAGATCGGGGTGAACGAACGGGTTGAATCCGCCCGCCCCGTAGTTGATCTCGACCGTTGAAACGAGCTTTTCCCAACCGACATAAACCAGTACGAGCAGCGTCACGGCGATCAGGCCGATGCTCATGACGACGAACTGAAGAAAATCGGTGATGAGCACCGAAAGCATTCCGCCCAGGATCGTGTACGCCGCGACGCCGATCAGGAGCAGGGTCATGATCGTCTCAAGATAACCGATCTGGAAGCCAAGCAGGTCGAAGGAGGTGACCTTAAGTCCGACGATCTGGACGAGGAATTGCCCGCCGACGCGCAGAAAAACGCCCATGTTGAGCAGCCCGCCGAGGACGATCACCACGCCGGCGGCCCAACGAATGCGCGGGCCAAACCTTTTCTCGATCAGCTCGGGTATCGTGATGACGCCTGAATCGCGCAGCGGCTTTATGCAAAAACCCGTATAGCCGATCACCAGCATCGAAAGCGCCATGGCGATGCCCGGCGTGGCTCCGGCAAAACCGTATTTATAGCCAGCCTCCGCGGTGTACATGCACGTGACGATGCCGAATTCCGTAGCGGCGAGCGAGGCGATGCCGAGATAGACGTTCATCTCGCGGCCGGCCACGAGAAAATCGTCGACCTTAGCGACGTACTTGCGCACGTACAGCCCGGCTGCCATGGTAACCAGCAGGTAGAGCCCAACAATGCTTCCGTCGAGAAGCCAGTTGAAGTTCGTCATAAAGGCCAGGGAGTGATCTGGTCTAAAGTATATAACGACCTTCAGACTTATTCGCCATTATTCCCACTCGATGGTGCTCGGCGGTTTGGATGAGACGTCGTACACGACACGGTTAACGCCACGAACTTCGGAGGTGATACGTGACGAAACCTTTGCGAGAAAATCGTGCGGAAGGCGCGCCCAGTCGGCGGTCATACCGTCGGTTGAAGTGACGGCACGAAGCGCGACCGTCCTTTCGTACGTGCGAAAATCGCCCATGACACCGACCGACTGAACCGGCAGTAGTACGGCAAATGCTTGCCAGACATCTTTGTAGAGTTCGGTTGTCTTCAATTCGTCGATAAAGATCCGATCGGCTTGCTGCACGAGCTCCACCTTTTCGGGAGTGACGTCGCCGAGTATGCGCACGCCGAGTCCCGGGCCGGGAAACGGATGACGCTGCAAGATCTCGTCGGGAATGCCCAGGTCTTTGCCGATCAGCCGAACCTCATCCTTGAACAGCTCACGCAGCGGTTCGATCAGCTTGAGGTGCATTTTCTCGGGCAGACCGCCGACATTGTGATGCGTTTTTATCGTGACCGACGCGCCTCGAAGGCTAATGGATTCAATAACATCCGGGTAAAGCGTGCCCTGGACGAGCCACCCGACGTCGCCGATGCGCTTTGCCTCGGCTTCGAAAATATCGATGAACTTTGCCCCGATCGCTTTACGTTTCTTCTCAGGGTCGGCGATGCCGGCGAGCGCGTCGTAAAACTCCTGCGAGGCATCGACGCCGTGAACATTCAGGTGCAGATTGTCCGTGTACACCGCAAGCGTGTCTTCGAATTCGCGTTGGCGAAGCAGCCCGTTATTGACAAAGATGCAGTGCTGCCGTTCGCCGATCGCCTCGTGCACCAGCACCGCTGCGACCGTCGAGTCGACCCCGCCCGAAAGACCGCAGACGACAAATCCGTCGGGGCCAACGGTTGCTCGGACCTTCTCGATCTCTTCCTTGATAAAACTCGCCGGCGTCCAATCGCCTTTGCACGCGCAGATATTGAACAAGAAGTTGCGCAGTACTTCTTTGCCGAGCGGCGTATGACTGACCTCAGGGTGGAACTGAACGCAGTAGATCCGGCGTTCGTCGTTTTCCATCGCGGTGATGACATCGCCGGTCGTAGCTGTCTTATGAAATCCGGGCGGCACCTCGGTCACGTGGTCACCGTGGCTCATCCAGGCGTCGAGCTCGAACGGGAGTTCATTAAATAGTTTTGTCGCGCCGCTGAGTACTTTCACTTTTGCGTGGCCGTATTCGCGGCGCGCGGCCGGTTCGTTTCTGCCATCGAGATCGACCGCGACCATCTGCATTCCGTAGCAGATCCCTAATACTGGTGCTTCTACATCGTCGTAAAAGCGCCTTTCGACCCGCGGCGCGTCTTCATCGGTAACGCTCGATGGCCCGCCCGATAGGATCACGCCCTTCGGCCGCTTTGCGACGATCTCGTCGATCGAAAGGTGGAACGGATGTATTTCGCAATAAACACCCTGCTCGCGCACGCGTCGCGCGATCAGCTGCGTATACTGCGAGCCGAAATCGAGGATGAGAATGAGTTCGTGGTGCAAAGGGATACTATTTTTTCTTTTGCCAGTCCGAGACGTTCTTGATCGGTTTTAGCGATTCCTTGATGAGCTTTTCAAGGACCTTTTGATCGACGTCGGCGAGGCGCTTGATCAGCAGGCAGCTGACGCCATGCTTATGCGGTCCAAGTTTTTTGAGCAGCTCGGTTTCGTTGGGCCGGCCGGCGAGGACGTACAGCGCAAGGTTCCCTTTTCGAGGACTGAAAGCAGTCCGCGGCCAGTCAAGCTCGCGTCCCGTGGCGTACCGCAGCAGCTGCGAGCCAAACCCGATGATCGACGGCCCCCACATCACAGGCTCTTCGCCCGAGAGGCGTTTCATCATTTCGACAACCTTTAGGGCGTCGGCCCGCTGCTGCGGGTCAGTGACGCTTTTCAAAAACTTGTCCACACTGGCCTTTGTCGGCCTCGTCTTTAGTTGAGCTTTTGCCATGATCACCCCGATTTTATCCGAGGCCGAGGCCGTCGGACAAATACTTGACAACGCGGGGTGCAAGTTTCTACTCTTTAAGTTCGCCTCGCCGAGGCGAAATGCCATATTCCGCAGTAGCTCAATGGCAGAGCATTCGGCTGTTAACCGAAGGGTTGTAAGTTCGAGTCTTACCTGCGGAGCCATTTTCATGCAGCAGTTCGGGCATCCGTATCGGGGTGCCCGTTTCGATTGTAGGTCGCCAAAGCGAGACCAGCCGCGGCGCGGGCTAGCGTGCCCGAGACGGAAACATCTGGAACGGGCCGCCTAATTTGCTTCTATTTATAGGTTCTAATTTTAGGAGTTGCCGAGACCAGGGTTCTGACACCGACCTTGTTTCGTTTGGGTTCCTGTGCCCTCTACAGTCAAATGACGCTGATCGCCGGGATCGTTAGCCGCAGGCCGGGTGTGCCCGTACCGACCGCCGTGTGCGATACATTGCGCCACGCGATCTCGCGCAACCCGGCCGATGAGGCGCGCGTGTTCGGCGACGAGCGCGCGTTCTTTGTAAAGCTCGATACCGGCGCATTCGGCGAGCCGGCGGAGGTCGCTGATGCTCAGGGCAACATAACGCTTGTTGCGGGCGAGCCGCTGATACTGGTCCCCGGGCGGGAAATGACAACACAGGGTCGAGCCGCGGACACGAGAACGATCCACGATGCCCTGGCGCGCAACGACACGTCGGTCCTCAGCGGTGTAACGGGCGTCTTTAACGCAGTCCATTACCGGCAGTCGACCGGCGAACTCCTGCTGATCGCAGGAAAGCTTGGCATCCGCCCGATCTATTATTATGCCGCCGACGAATTCGTAGTCTTTGCGGGCGCGCTTCGCATCCTCGAACAGGTCGCTGCAGTGCCGAAGACGATGGACGTGCGCGCGGTCACCGAGTTGATCTGCCTCGGCTATTCGCTCTACGACCGCACGCCATACATTGGTGTAAAGGCGCTCCGGGCGGCCGAGATCGTCTGCGTCGGCACCGATCGGGTGACAAGCGAGCGGTACGTTCGGTGGGACAAGGTCGAGGGATCGACCGATTCCGAAGCA
>CAZSOE010000019.1:274-14836 GCA_964608335.1 uncultured Chloracidobacterium sp. | reverse complement strand
GGTGACCTCTTTGCCGTCGTCGCCTTTCCAGCGGACACGAACGGGAAACGAGACGATATAGCGTTCGCCGATGCGTCTTTCGCGCATAATGATCCGAGTCTGGCCGCGGCCGCTGCAAAATGGGAAAGCGGCCCCTGAAAGTCTATCAAAATCAAAAAAAATTGACACGCATAAGTCCTTAAAATTCAATAATTGCAAGTAGAATAAGGAGTTGCGGACGCTGGCCGGGTGGACTGAGCCTAGGATTGGCGCTATTCTTATATCAAGTTCGGCCCAGCGTGGTACGGACCCAGGCGGCCCATTAAGCCGCTGAAACAGTCTAGCTCAAATAGCAAGTAGTGGCTGATGACCCAAAAGTTCTCGGACACTATTTTTGTTTTTTGGCGCGGACACAAAAAAGGAGAGTTTTTTTGATGAATAAATTTATAAAAGGAGGCCTGGTGGCTTGTCTTGTCTCGTTGCTGATGGTCGTTGTATACGCCCAGACACGCGACGGCAAGACTCCAGGCGCAGCAACCGACTCAATAGCAAAGGTCGAAGAGAATATCGTTGATATCGCACTATTAGATAATAATCTTATTACTTCAGAAGTATCCGCAGACGACGATAAGAAATTGGTAAAGGAGACCGGCTCGGTACGTGCGGCCGGAATGGGCGCAAGCCGTGGCAAGTTCACCGCGACCGCATACTGCCTCAAAGGGCGGACCGCGTTGGGACACGGCGTTCGCCGCGGCCTGATCGCAGCCGACCCCCGCGTTCTAAGGCTCGGTTCCCGCGTCTATGTTCAGGGCGGCGGCTACAGCGGGACGTACCTCGTCTCAGACACCGGCAGCCGCGTCAAGGGCAAAAAGATCGATGTCTGGATGCCGAGCTGCTCCGAAGCGCGACGCTTCGGCCGGCGGACGGTCACCATCTTTTCGGCCCAATAGCGGGCAGATCAGATTAAGGTCAAGAGTCGGGTCCGACAGGCCCCGACTCTTTTTTTACCTAGATCTTCGGCAAGATAAGTTTCACCTCAGCGATCTCAGCCAGCGCGGCCAGCTTTTCGACCGCGATCCGGCCGACGATCTCCGTCTTCCCTAAAAACTTCTCGGTGATCAAAACGCAAGAGCTATCGCGATGATCAGCACTACGTGGGCGAAGATGTGAGCGATCATCGCGGCTTCGAGACCGCGGCGCCAATAGAGGAAGCCGGCGGCGATGCCGAAGATAGAGTTGGCGGTGATGACATAGATCGTTAGCGGCACGGTAAGGCCGCCGTTGAGCATCGACGCAATGGGAAGATGTCCGACGCCGAAGAGCACGGCGGCGAGAAGGATGGCCCCGACTACATAAACGGCCTTTGGCTCACCCTGACCTCTTTGTAAAACTCTCGACGCGACCCACACAAGCAGCGTCATCACGCCCCAACGCAGAAGCAGCTCCTCGGTCAGCCCGCCGTAGAGAAAGCGCGTGACGGGCGGAAGGATCTTATTGAACTGCTCGGCCGCGCTAATGAACTCGGGCGTGAGAGACGGCTTTGCGACGACCCAGGTCAGAACTATCGCAACGCCCCCGGCAAGACCGGCGACGATGCCGGGCAGGACCTGAGGCCGAAGCGCGGCTATGTACGACCGCCGGGCGGCCCACGCCTCGGCCGCCGGTGCGTGAAGCCCGACTCGCCCGGCGAGCGCCACGCCCGCAAGAACGGCAAGCGTCATGAGGATGGTCGGCTGCATCAGACTGAGGACCTTGAGAAGAGCAGGCGGCGGCAATTCGACCGGCTCACCCGATGCCGGCACCGCGGCGATGAGCGCCGAAAGATCGACCAGGAGGAACGACAGGATGCCGAGCATGCCAAGCGCCCAAAGAAGCCAAAATAGCCGTTTCTTCGCGCTCATTTTAATCCGTTGCCTCGAGCTCCTCTTCGAGAAGCTGCCGCTCGTAGAGATCGGCGTATTCGCCGTCGAGTGCGATCAGTTCCGCATGAGTGCCGCGTTCGATGATGCGGCCGTCGGCAAGAACGCAGATCAGGTCGGCGTCGCGAATGGTCGAAACGCGGTGCGAAACGATGAGCGTCGTGCGGCCCGCGCGGACGTCGCGAAGATTGTGGAGTATCGTTTCTTCGGTGTAGGTGTCGACGGCGGAAAGCGCGTCGTCGAGAATGAGAATGCGCGGGTCGCGCATAACAGCGCGCGCGATCGCCGTCCGCTGCTTCTGCCCGCCCGAAAGTGTTATGCCGCGTTCGCCGACCAGTTGTTCGTAGCCGGCGGGAAAATCGACGATGTCCTCGGCGAGGCCGGCGATCTGGGCGGCCGTTTCGACGGTCATCTCCGTGCTCCCCTCCTTACGAAGGAGGGGTGCGGCTTTAGCCGCGGGGTGGTCTTTGGTTACGCGGCTTTCGCGCGGCGCGTCTGCTAAGGACATAAGAACCACCCCGTCCGCCGAAGCGGCGTCCACCCCTCGTTCTGGCCTGGCAATACGCGGCCAGTGCTTCGCCGCGTAAGGAGGGGAGCTGCTTGTCTGGACGCCGAACGCTATGTTTGCGGCCAGCGTGTCGGAAAACAAAAATGTTTCCTGCGGTACGAAACCGATCGCGCGGCGAAGCTGTTCGATCGGATAATCGCGCACGGGGCGGCCGTCGATGAGCACCGCGCCGGCGGGCGCGTCCGATAGGCGCGGTATCAAACTTACAAGCGTCGATTTGCCGCTGCCCGTTTTGCCTACAAAGGCGACCGTTTTCCCGGGCTCGATCGTAAGATCGATGTCACTCAGCACCGGCTTGCCGTTGTAGGCAAAAGTAAGATCACGGAATTCGACCCGTCCTTCGATCGGAGGCTGCTCGCGGATGCCGTCTGCATCTTTTATCGACGGCTCGGCCTCGAGGATCACGTTGAACCGTTTGAGACTCGCCGTCCCGCGCTGGTACAGATTGACGACGTATCCGAGCGCGATCATGTACCAGATCATTCGCTGCAGATAGAGAATGAATGCGGTGAAATCGCCCGCCGTTATCTCGCCGCGGACCGCCATCGGAACGCCGACCGCGACGATGATCACAAAACCGATACCAATAAAGAAAAAAAGCATCGGGCGCATCGCCGCGGCGTACTTAACGAGACGGAGGTTCTGGCGGGCGTATTCGCGATTGAGGACCTGGAACCGCTCGATCTCGGCATCTTCCTGCGCGTAGGCCCGCACGACGCGGACGCCGGTCAGGTTCTCCTGCGCGCGGGCGGTTATATCGGAAAAGAATTCCTGTATCTTCTCAAAACGGCGATGGATCTGTCCGCCTAAGTACTTTACTGTCAACGATACCAGCGGCAGCGGGATCAGCATCAGCAGTGTCAATTTGGCCGAGATGCCGAGCATGATCGGCAGCGCGATGGCGAGCGCAAAGATCGCCTGAAAGCTGTAAAGGATCATCGGCCCGACGATCTGGCGGATAGCGGCGAGGTCGTTCGTGGCGCGTGCCATCAGATCGCCGACGCGATTCGTGTGAAAATACTCGAGCGGTTGATCGATGAGCGACGAATAAAAATCGCGCCGCATGTCGTACTCGATATGTCGCGAGGTGTTGATCAGGAGCCTGCGCTGAAGAAAAAGAAAGATGCCGCTCATCGCGTTGATGCCGAGGATGACGAGCGGGTAGTAGATCACCTTGTCCCACGTGACCGCGGCCGAAAGATCATCGACCGCTCGCCCGACCATGTACGGCACCAGCAAGCCGAACGACATCGACACAAGTATGCAGCCGATCCCGACGAGGATCGTCCCCCGGTATGGGCGAAGGTATTTCGCGAACTTTCGAAGTTGCTCCATAAACAGTCTGGGAAGTCGGGGAAGTCTTGGCAGTCTGGAAAGTCCGATGACTCCTAGACTCTCAAGACTTCCTGGACTTTCAAGACTTTCTAGACTCTCGTATAAGTCGACAGGCCGGTGGCTATGAGTTTGCCCTCCTCGTTATGCACCTCGGCCGACACCGTAAAGATACGCTTTCCGCCGCGGACGACGGTCGCTGTGCACGAGAGCTCGCCCTCGATGTGCGGGCGGACGTAATGCACGGTCAGGTCGATCGTTGCCGTCTTGTCGTCGCGGGCAAGCCGCGTGCGGACCGCAAACGCCATCGCCGTGTCGATAAGTGTTGCCGTGACGCCACCATGCAGGACGCCGCTCGGCTGGCGAAGGTCGTCACGGATCGTGAGCTTTATCACCGCTTCGCCGATGCGAAGGTCAGTGAGCCTCATCCCGATCAATTGCGCGAAGGGCAGACGCGCGAGTGAACCCGCCGCGTATTCGAAGTCGGCCGCAGTTATTTCGGTCCTAACAGTTGTGTCGTTCATCTTTCCTTCGCGAGCGACGCGCTGAACGCGCGCCAATCGACCTTCCGGTAACCTACGGGCAGCGAAAACACTGAATCGTCGACCTCGAACCTGAGATCGTGCAGCTCGTAGAGAAAACTCTCGCCCGTGTCGGACGTAAATTCCTGCCGAATGATCATCCCGCTCGCTTCGTCGATCGTTATCAGAATGTCGTCGGCAAGGTTCTCGCCTTTTCGAACTTTGTATCGGAGAGCGCCGCCATCCCGCCCGACCTCGTCAAAATCGTAGTATTCTTTTCCGCGAAAGAAGGCAAGCCCGGTCGGGTCGAAGCCGGCAACGTCGCCAGCAGCAGGCTCCTGCGAATATGTTTTCGTGCGATGATCGATGACATACGCACCGCCGGAGCCCAATTCGGTGATCGCGAGCGCACCGAGGCGATAGTGATCGCGCCGCCAGCGCTCACCCTTGCGAGCGATGAAGTAGCGCTCTTCCGTTTCGCCGGTCGTTATCAGGACCTCCGCCCTGTAAACGTCAGGCTCGGCGACCGAGAACGGATACTCGCCCTTCGGGGCGGTCGCGGGTATAAAACCTGTATTCGCATTACTTTGCGAGCCGCCGCAGGCCGAAAAAAAAGCGGCTGCGAGCGCCGTCAGGACAAGGCAAAAACGCGATTTTGACAAAGACATTTGAGGGATTAGATTTTATCATAACGACGGCTGATGTCGGTTGAGAGCGAAAATCTGCGGAGCCTGCAAAGGCGGTATTTGATCGGTGCGGCGGCGATCGCCCCGCTTGCACCTTTTTTGTATTTGCAGGGCCGCCTAACGCGCTGGAAGGTCGGCGTGCTGCCCGAGGCGTCCGGCGTTTGCGATGGGAAGGCCGGCAATGGCAGCGAATCGGCGAGTCTACTCGTGATCGGCGAATCGACTGCGGCCGGCGTCGGGGCAAGCACGCACGACCTCGCGCTCGCCGGTAACTTTGCCCGGGGCTTGAGCAAGCAAACCGGTCGGTCGATCGACTGGTACGTCGTCGGCAAAAGCGGTGTCACGGCACGACGGACGATCGACGAGCTGCTGCCGCTGGTGCCCCGTCGTTCGTTCGATCACGTGTTGCTTGCTATTGGCGGGAACGACGTGATGCGGCTGAACAGCCCGCGAAATTGGCGCCGCGACATGTTCGAATTGCTCGGGCTGCTGCGAGAGCGAAACCCCGGCGCTGTGATCTTTATCTCGAACTGCCCGATGATCGGTTTGTCGCCTGTGATACCCGAGCCGATCAAAGGCGTCATGTGGCAGCTATCGCGGATGCACGATGCGAACGCTCGCGAATTCACCCGCGCGATGGACCGCGTTTTCTACTATCCGCAACCGGCGAACGTCAACCCTGAGGGCTTCTTTGCCGACGGCATTCATCCTTCCGAGAAGGGTTATGCCGACTGGGCCGAAGCAATGGTGACCTACTTCAGCGAGAACCATAAATGGTGAGAACAGACGAGTTACGCGAACTCCTGACCGAGCGGCCCGAGTGGCTGCTGGTACGCGATCTCGGCCGCACATTCCCTCTCTATTCGAGCGAGATCGAGATCACCGAAGGGCGCCGGACGATGATCGGGTTTCTCGACGATAAGGGTTTTCATTCGTGGCGGCTCAAGAGTTTTGCGCGCGATGGAAACGAGATCGTCGTCGATGTTACTGGTAAGCACACGCGCGGGCGCGAAGCGATGCGGCTCGTGCCGCGCACTTCCGCTGCCGAAGTCTCGGCTGAGATCGAACATGCGCGACTCGAGAAAGCCAATGAGGTCGCGCGTTTTATCGCGGACAATTCTCCGGGAACGCATCTCGGCCGCGTCGCGCTCAACGTCGAGAACGGCCGGCTCGCGCAGATCGAATTCGAAACCGCAGACAAACGGCCGATGGCGGCCATAGCCGACGTTACGGCAACGCTTGCGCCCGAGACTGTTTTCACTTCGGCCATTCTCTGGCTCGAACAGCTGGGCCTGAGAAAAAAGAAGCCGGTCAACGATCTCTGGATCGTGTGCGAAAGGCAAAGGGCGCGCGCGACGCAGAAACTTCACGCCTTGCTCAATGAGAGGTGGAAGGCGAAGTTGACCGTCATATCGATCGACCGCCGGCCCGAGCCGCCCGCCATGAAAGCGATGCCGAAACGGCAGCTTCGCGAGCTCTGGCGTGAAAAGCCACAGAAACTCTCGCCGCCGCCGAACGCTCGTGCGTCCGCGACCGCAAGGTCGATCGTCGATCTGGCGCCGGAAATGATCGACGTCGTGTACTCGAAACAGGGCGAGACACTGCGGTTCAACGGTTTGCCATTCGCGCGGGTCCGAACGGTTTCGGGGGTTGAGCGGGCATGGTTCGGTGTGGGGCGCGAGCATCGGCTATTGACGGACGCGAACTGGCAGTCGCTCGTGCAGCTAGTCGAGCAAATGAAGGTGAACCGTTCGGCCGATGCACCGAACAAGCGACACGATCTGTACCGCACCGCATCCGAGGCCTGGCTCGAATCCATTCTGCGGCGCAATATCAAGCTGCTTGACGCTAACCTCATCCTCTCGCCGATCTACAACCAGTTTCGCGCATCCAGCGACAAGATCGACCTGCTCGCGCTGAGGCGCGACGGGCGGCTGGTGATCATCGAACTAAAAACGCAGCCCGATCGTGCGAGCGTGTTTCAGGCTGTCGATTATTGGCGCAAGATCGAGCTGCAGCGGCGGCGCGGCGTGCTCGCAGCCGCAAATCTCTTTGACGGTCGGAAGATCGTCGACAAGCCGGCCCTCATCTACCTCGCAGCACCCGCATGGAGCTTTCATCGCGACTTCGAGTTCTTTGCGCGCTGCATCTCGCCCGAGATCGAGCTGTGGCGATCTGACCTGCATCAGGATTGGCGGCGAGACGTGCGCGTCGTCGCGCGTGCCGACTACTCCGACGGCGTCACGAAGCGATAGCCCACGCCGCGAACGGTTTGCACGATCTTTGGATTGTTCGGCTCGTCCTCGATCAATCTTCTGAGCCGCACGATAAAGTTGTCTATCGCGCGAGTGTCGGTATCTTCCTGCAGGGCCCAGACGTCCTCGAGAATGCTTTTGCGCGAAACGGCGCGGCCTTCGTTCTCGATCATGTAGCGAAGGAGCTTGGCCTCCATCAGCGTCAGATGCACGAGCTGGTCGCCGCTGCGAAGCTCGAGGTTGGCGAGGTCGATCTCGCGGCCGTTTATGTTAATGACGTCGGCTACGCGGTCGCCGCCCGTACGCCGTCGCGACCATTCATGCCGGCGAAGTAGGCCATGCAGGCGGGCGAGGAAGATCTTTAGATCGAATGGTTTAGCGAGATAGTCGTCCGTTCCTGCCTCAAAACCTTTTAACACATCCTCGGGCCGCCCGAGCGCCGTGAGCATCAGAATGGGCGTGTAATCGCCGCTCGCGCGAAGTGCGCGCGCCACCTCAAAACCGTCGACCTTCGGCAGCATCACGTCGAGCACGATCGCGTCGAAAACGTCGTCCCCGATGCGTGCGAGCGCCGCTTCGCCGTCATCGGCGATCTCGGCTGCGTAGCCCTCGGCCTGGAGATTGAACTTCAGGCCTTCGGCGAGAGAGGCTTCGTCTTCGACGATGAGTATCTTCATACCTTGGGCAGTCTGACCACGAACGTGCTGCCCTGCCCGCTCCCGCGGCTTTCGGCGCGGACGCTTCCACCATGCCGTTCAATGATCGAGCGTACGATGGCGAGACCGAGACCGGTGCCTTTGATCCCCGATTCGTTCGGCGCGCGATAGAAGCGTTTGAATACGCGTTTAAGATCGGCGGACGCGATGCCGATACCGGTATCTTTGATATAAACCTCGGCCCTGCGCGTCGGTGACGAACGAAGCTTGACCGAGATGTGCGGTTCGCCGGCCGAATACTTCACGGCGTTGTCGAGCAGGTTGGAAAATGCAGATTCGAGTTCCGAGCGGTCGCCGCGGACCAAAATACCGTCGGCCGGTCCGCTAAATCGGATCGCTCCATCGTCGAGGTGATGGCGTTTCTTTATAACTCCGATGGTTTCTTTGAGCAGCCCGGCCAGGTCGAGCTCGATCATCTCAACCTTTCGCTGCTTTTCGCGCGAGCGGCTCGCGTGAAGCACCTGTTCAACGGTGCCGAGCAGGCGTTCATTGTCGGCGAGCATGACTTCGTAGAACTCGCGTCGCTTTTCCTCGGGCAGGTCGCGGCTCCGCAGGGTTTCGAGGTAGAGCTTGACCGATGCGATCGGCGTCTTTAGCTCGTGCGTGACGGCATTGAGAAAAGCGTCGTGCTGTTCGTTTCGCCGTATCTCGCGCACGAGGAAGATCGTGTTCAGGATCAGACCCGTGATGATGAGGGCAAAAAATACTATGCCGAGTACAAGGAGGGCCGCTTCGCGCAGGTTGAGCAGTATCCAGCCGACGTTGAGCGCGACCGCCAGTGCCGAGAGCGATATCCCGAGAACGAGAAAGAAGATCGCGGTCTTGCGCCGGCGCATACGACAAAAGTAAAAAGTAAAAATTAAAAAGGCAAAGTAAGAAACGATTTACTTTGCCTATTGAATTCCTATTTTGAGTCGCGATCATGCGGCTTTTTTGTAAAGCTCTCCTCTTTCGCCCGTGAGTTCGTACGCATATACATCTTTGAAGAGACCGAGCTTCTCCAGCAAACGGATCTGGATCCAATTCGGGTCCAGTTCGTGCCATGCGAGGCCGTGACGGGCCGAGCGGGGATAGGCGTGGTGATTGTTGTGCCAGCCTTCGCCAAAAGTGATCGCGGCGATCAGGCGGTTGTTTCGCGAATCGTCGCGCGTCGCAAAGCGGCGCGTGCCCCACAAGTGAGTCGCCGAATTGACGAGCCACGTGAAGTGCCAGCCGACCGTCGTCCGGAAAAATATCGCCCACAGCACCATCGTCCAGCCGCCGATCGCCCAGAGGGCGAGACCGGCGAAGACCGAGGTCATGTAATAGTATTTGTCGATGAAAACCAGATACGGATCGCGGATCAGGTCGGGCGAGTACTTCTGGATCGCTGCCTCGGGCTGGACCTGCGCCGTCCCGCGGAAGATCCAACCGATATGCGACCAATAGGTGCCGTTGCGCGGGCTGTGCGGATCGAGGTCGGTTTCCGTATGAGCGTGATGGATACGGTGGGTGGTCACCCACGCGATCGGGCCTGACTGAACGGCGAGCGTGCCGCAAGTCGCCAGAAAGCGTTCGAGCCACCGCGGTGCCTTGAAACCGCGATGCGTGAGCAGCCGGTGATAGCCCATCCCGATGCCCCAACTCCCCGAGATCCACCAAATGACGACCGAAGCCAGCAAGTTCTGCCAGCTAAAGAAGAACAGGGCCACCACGGCGAGGACGTGGAAGATCGCAACGAAAAAGATCGTATTCCAATGGATACGGCGAGATGGTGCGGCGTCGAATTCGAGTATGTTCTGCAAGGCGGTTAAAATACCTCTCGTGTGATATCGGGCGGTCGGCGAGCCGACAACTCTAAGCTAACAGCTTTTGCGTCAATGGTTTGTAAGAGTTTTGTAAGAGCTGAGCCCGGACAGGGCAGCCCGCGGGAAAGGCAAAGTACGTAATATCAAATGGCGAGCAGGCGAAAGGGTAACGCGCAGATCTTGGTCGAATACGCGGCAGCGGCCTCGCTGTTTCGCCTGCTGGGCCTCTTGCCGCTTGGGCTTGCAGTGTTCGCCGCACAGTCGATCGCGTCGCTCGCCTACCCGCTGCTCGGACGCCTGCGGCGCGTCGGTCTCAAGAATCTTGAGATCGCTTTCCCCGAGAAGACACCTGCTGAGCGAGAGGGGTTGCTAAAAAAAGCCTTGCGTAACATGGCCCGCGTGCTGGCCTATTTTACGAGGTTCGACCGATTGAGCTACGAGATGATGCCGTCCATCGTCGAATACGATCCCGATCCGGAGTTCGCGGCTTCGCTTCAAAAGGTTGTTGATGCCGGCCGCGGACGGATCATTCTGACCGGCCACACAGGCAATTGGGAGCTGCAGGCATTCTGCTATCCGCTGTTTTTTGGGCAGCTGAGCTTTCTTGCTCGAAGAATGGATAATCCGCGGATCGAGGCGATGGTAAAGAGGATCCGGACGCGCCTTGGGAACAAGCAGATCGACAAGGAAAACTCGGCCGGTGCGATACTTCGCCTGATGCGAGCCCGGGGCAGCGTCGGGGTTCTGGCGGACGTCAACGCACACCCGAACGAAGGCATCTTTGTGCCGTTCTTCGGTATTCCGGCCTCAACGTCGACCGGTATCGCAATGCTGGCGCAGCGATCGGGTGCCGTTATCGTGCCGATGCTTGCGGTCTGGGACGAGAAGAAAGGAAAATACAAGATCGTATATCGGAACATTATCGAGCCGGACGAGACCATCGATCGCAAACAGGACATCGAACGAATGACCGCCGAGTGCGCTGCGGCGACCGAGAGCCTGATCCGCGAATTTCCGGACCAGTACATCTGGATCCACCGGCGTTGGAAAACCCGTCCGCCGGGCGAACCTGAACTATATTGATATGAAGATCACTCCTCACACCATCGTCCGCGCTGTGGTCGTCGTCCTTGTCCTCGCATTTGTCTCCGCTGCCCAACAGCGGTTACTCGTGGTCGGAGGCGGCGAGCGGCCGGCCGAGGCGATGAAGATATTTGTCGACTGGTGCGGCGGCGCGAAGGCGAAAATACTCGTCATCACCTGGGCGACCGCCGCGCCGGACGCGAGCTTTACGGCATTCAGCAAGAGCGTCTCGGCGTATTCACCCCTCTCGGTCGAACATGCTGCCATTCGGCCGCTCGATGGTGAAAAGCGAGCGCGGTTCGTCGAGCAGCTCGCCGGCGCGACATGCGTCTTTTTCCAGGGCGGCGATCAGAATCGCATAATGGACGTTCTTGCGGACGAAGAACTGTTCCGGCTCGTGCGCGCGAAATACGCCGCTGGAGCCCCATTCGGCGGCACGAGCGCCGGAGCCGCCGTGATGTCCGACCCGATGATGACGGGTGATGCCGACCTGAAGATACTAGACGGCTCAAAGGTCGGTGTTCGCAAGGCTCTGGGGCTGATACCCCGCGTAATGTTCGACCAGCACTTTCTGGTGCGCCAGCGTCACAACCGGCTGTTTGGATTTATTATGAAGAACCCCGGCTATCTCGGCATCGGCATCGACGAGGACAATGCCGTACTGATCGAGGATAACCGCCGCCTAAAGGTTGTCGGCACAACGCATGTGATGTTCGTCTGGCCGGGGAAGCCCGGCGAGCCGTATCGGCTGTTGTTCTTGCGCGCGGGTGACGAGTTCGATCTTCTAAAAAGGAAACAGGTGAAGCGATGAAGAGAATTCTATTGATCATGTTGGCCTGTCTTGCGATCGGCGCATGCCAGGAACGGCCTCACGGCCTCACGGACGGTGAGTGGATCGACCTTACGCACGAATTTGGCGACGATACGATCTATTGGGTGACGGCCGAGCCGTTCAAACGAACAACGGTTTCGGAAGGAGTGACGCCGGGCGGATTTTACTATTCCGCCTACAACTTTTCGGCCGCCGAGCACGGCGGCACGCACCTCGATGCGCCGATCCATTTTGCCGAGGCGCGAAAGACGGTCGAGCAGATCGGCCTCAACGACCTGATCGGACCCGCGGTTAAGATCGATGTTTCGGACAAGGCGGCCGCCAACCGCGACTACCTGATCACGACCGACGACATCATCGCGTGGCAGGCAAAGAACGGCGCTATTCAACCGGGGACGATCATTCTCTTTCAAACCGGCTTCGCAAAGTTCTGGCCGGATGAGAAACAATACCTCGGTACCGACCAGCGCGGTGCCGACGCGGTAAAGGATCTTCACTTTCCCGGTCTTCACCCCGAGGCCGCGAAGTGGCTTGCGGCCGAGAAGAAGCCAAAAGCCGTTGGCATTGACACGGCGAGCGTCGATTTTGGCCAATCGACCAAGTTCGAAGCGCACGTCGCACTGATGACGAGCAACATCCCCGCGTTTGAGAACGTCGGCGATATGAGCAAGCTGCCCGCCACCGGCTTTCAAATCATCGCGATGCCGATGAAGATCAAAGGCGGGTCGGGAGCGCCGCTGCGGCTGGCGGCGTTCGTTCAGGGGAAGTAAAAACAGCCTTTAGCTTTGAGTTAATAGCCGATAGCTGCTTTCTAAACAGCCCACGTAAGGAACATCGCGATGGCTGCCGCGAACATTACGACCGCAGCGAGCCAGCCGATCGCGTTCGTAAGCCGGCCATTGACGCGCGGGCCCATTATCCTGCGGTTCCCTGAGACAAGCATCACAACGACAAGCAGCGGCGGGGCGACGACGCCGTTGATCACCGCCGTCCAGAAAAGCGCGGTGATCGGGTTGATCCCGATCAGGTCGATCGAAACGCCGACCAAGGTCGAGACCGCGATGACGCCGTAGAACTTCGCGGCGTGGCGCGGTTTCTCATCAAGCCCCGAGGGCCAGTTGAATGTCTCAGCCACGGCATATGCCGCAGAGCCCGTCAAGACCGGCACGGCAAGCAGACCCGCGCCGATCAGCCCAACGGCGAACAGGGCGGTCGCGAGTTTGCCGGCAAGCGGCTCGAGCGCCTGGGCCGCTTCGGTAGCGGATGCGATATCGGTCTTCCCGGTCGCGTGCAAGGTCGATGCTGCCGCGAGAATGACGAAGTAAAAGACAACGTTGCAAAAGACCATTCCGACCACGGTGTCGATCTTTTCGTTCCTGAGTTCGGCATCGGTCACGCCGCGGCGCTGTGCGATGCGCTCGCGCCCCTTGGCCTTTTCTTCCTCGACCTCCTCGCTTGCTTCCCAAAAGAAAAGATATGGAGAGATCGTAGTGCCGAGTATCGCGACGAGCGTCGTGATGTCCGTCGTGCTCAGGCTGATATTCGGCCAAACCGTCGCTTTCGCGACCGCGCTCCAGTCGGGGCGTGCGAGAAACGCCGCGATCACATATGCGAAGAGCGACAAGGTTAGCCATTTGAAAACACGCACGATCAGCTTGTACGAACCCCAAACCTGTAACGCCACGATCACCAGCGCGATCGGCAGCACCATTGCCGATATCGGAATGGGGACGAACATATTGATCGCGGCGGAGATAGCGGCGATATCCGTGCCCGCGTTGATCGTGTTAGCAATGACAAGGCCCGCGACCGCCGGATAAAGGATCCACCGCGGGTAATTGTGTTTGAGAACGCCGGCGAGACCGCGGCCCGTCACCATCCCGATCTTGGCGCAGATGTGCTGGACCACCGCCATCAGCGGCAGCGTGACAACCGCCGTCCAAAGCGTCGCGAACCCAAGCGCCGCACCGGCCTGAGTGTACGTCGCTATCCCCGAAGGATCGTCATCCGACGCGCCTGTGATCAACCCTGGACCGAGGCGTTTGAGGAATCTGCTGAACGGGTTGTTGCGGTGGCCCATGAACGCGCTAAGAATACCAAACCTCGCACAAGCCGATTGTGCTAAAGTTTCGCAATGGGGGAACTGTGACGGAACTGAGCAAAATAACAAGAACTCTTACGGAGCACAAAACCGAGTTTGTCCGGCGCTTTCGGGTCAAGAGTCTTGCCGTGTTCGGTTCCTACGCCCGCGGTGACCAGCGGGCCGACAGCGATCTGGATCTGCTCGTCGAATTCAGTGCGCCAGTTGGGATCGAGTTTCTCGATCTTGCCACATACCTTGAGCAGCTGCTTGGCCTTCGCGTCGACCTTGTCTCTAAGAAGGGCGTGAAACCTCGTTATCTAGCGCGCATCGAACCCGATCTCAAATATGTCTGACCGAAGTGTCCAACTCCTAATACAGGACATTCTCGAAGCGGCGGCTAAGATACAGCGCTATACAGCCGGACTAACGTTCGAGCAATTCACTCGATGACAAGACCGCAGATGCCGTCGCTCGAAACTTTGAGATCATCGGCGAGGCTGCCAACAGACTACCGGACGAATTCAGAACGACCCATAAACAGATCGACTGGCAGTCTATACGCGGATTCCGAAACCGTATCGTTCACGACTACTTCGGTATCGACTACTCGATCGTCTGGAATATCATTGACAGGTTCCTCCTGAATTGGTCGAGAAATTAGCGAATCTTGACCGTTCCCTCCAACAGTGACCACAGGAACTCTAATTGATCTGGCATGGATTGTCGCTGGGATGATCGTGCTGTTGATAGACCTTTTTCGGAGAGACTGGCTCATAAAGAGGGCGTCGTTCTTGTGGGTCG
>CAZSOE010000019.1:0-264 GCA_964608335.1 uncultured Chloracidobacterium sp. | reverse complement strand
CGTGTCCATTTCAAGCTGCCTTCTGATCGCCGGTATTGCTCTGGAGTTTACCGATTTGCGATTAGAGTATCCGACGCGGGCTCTCTTCGTGCCTATTTGTTCCGCCGGCCTATTCGGAGGCTTTAGATACCTTTTTGTCCGCCAGTTTCACCGCGAACCGATGGACACGTTCGAGAATTGGGATTCGGGACTGTTCTGGGACCGTTTATTCAATATCACTTTCTGGATAGTGAACACCCTGTTGCTGGCGGGTTTGATCGCTCC
>CAZSOE010000018.1:0-14964 GCA_964608335.1 uncultured Chloracidobacterium sp. | reverse complement strand
GTTCGCGAGAGCGAAGATGCCGGCGTCGCGATCATTTTTCAAGAGCTGTCGCTGGTCAAGGAGTTGACGGTCGGCGAGAACATTTTCCTCGGTAAGGAGCCGGCGACGGCCGGCGTCATTAACTGGGCCGAGCTCTATCATCGTGCCTCTAAACTATTGCAGGACCTCCATTTACCGAGCGATCCGCGTGTTAAGGCCGGGAGCCTCGGTATCGGCCGTCAGCAGTTGGTCGAGATCGCAAAGGCGTTGTCGAAGAACGCGAAGATACTCGTGCTCGACGAGCCCACCGCCGCATTGACGGAATCGGAGGTCGATACGCTGTTCGATATTTTGACCAAGCTTCGGGCTAAAGGGGTCGGCATGATCTATATCTCGCACAAGCTCGACGAGGTTTTCAGGATGAGCGATCGGATCACCGTGCTCCGCGACGGGCGCACGGTTGCGACGCACGCGGCCGCGGAAACCGACAAGAACAAAACGATCGCGGCAATGGTCGGGCGCGAGGTATGCGACATCTTTCCCGAGAGCAAGCACGAACGAGGAGCAACCGCGCTGGCGGTCAAACATCTTACTGCGTATTCGACCGATGTCGCCGATAAGAAGATCGTTGACGATGTTTCATTCGATGTGCGCGAGGGCGAAGTGCTCGGAATTGCGGGCTTGATGGGTGCGGGCCGCACCGAACTTTTGGTGACCATTTTCGGCGCGTGGGACGGCAGGTTCCATCGCGAGATCGAAATTGGCGGACGAAAGGTCAACGTCGCGTCACCTGCGGACGCGATCCGTCACGGCATCGGTTTTGTCACCGAGGACCGCAAGCGGTACGGGCTTATACTCGAGCAAACGATACTCGACAATATGACGCTCGCAGCGTTGCCTGAGATCTCGGGTCGCGTTCTGACGCATCCCACGCGCGAGCAGCGGGCTGTCCGAAGCGCGATGCAGTCGCTCCGGGTGAAGGCCGATTCGCCCATGACCGTGGCTAACACCTTATCGGGCGGCAATCAGCAGAAGGTCGTGCTCGGCAAGTGGCTGCTAACAAAACCGAAGGTCCTCTTTCTCGACGAACCGACGCGCGGCATCGACGTCGGGGCGAAGCAGGAGATCTACGCCGAGATCAACGAGCTTGCCGGCAAGGGCGTGGCGATCGTACTGGTGTCATCGGAGCTGCCCGAGGTGCTTGGCCTGTCGGACCGCGTGATCGTACTCCACAACGGCCGTCTCACGGGCGAATTCACCCGCGCCGAGGCAACCCCCGAAAAAGTGATGGCCGCGGCGACCGGACAGGAATAAGTGAATGTGAAAAGTGAAAAACTAAAAGTCGATAGCGCAAAACTCACGGCCAGCAACCTGCGGGCGTATATCATGATCGCCGTTCTGGGGCTGATCTGGGCATATTTTCATTGGGCCACGGATTCGATCTTCCTGACTCCGCGCAACCTCTCGAACCTGATGACGCAGATGTCTGTCACCGCGATCCTCGCGGTCGGGATGTTGATGGTCATCGTTTCGGGCAACATCGATCTGTCGGTCGGCTCGGTGCTCGGCTTTGCAGGCGGCATTTCGGCGGTGATGCTGTCGCTGTTGGATTACAGCCTGCCTGCGGCGATCACGGCGTCCGTGATCATCGGTTTGCTGATCGGTGCGTTTCACGGCGCGTTGACGGCGTACCTCAATATCCCTGCGTTCATCGTTACGCTCGGCGGCCTGCTTGCGTGGCGTGGCGGGGTGAAATGGCTCTTAGGCGGCAATACTGTCCCCGTATCGGATCCGACGTTCAAAGGGATCGGACAGAGCTATATCGGCACGACGGCCGGTTGGGTGCTGGCCGGCTTGGCGATCGCATTCGTTCTTTTTATGGCGTACCGGCGCGCCCGCTCGGTCAAGGACTATGGCCTTGGTGAGGCGAATTATGGTGCCGAGCTGCTGAAGGCGATCATACCGGTCGGCGCGATCATGGCGTTCGTCTGGGTGATGAATTCGTACGAGACGAACGGCGTTTACCTCGGGGTGCCGGTGCCTGTGCTGATACTGCTCGCCGTGGCGCTAATGGGCGCGTTTCTAACAAATTCGACCGTATTTGGCCGCTATCTCTACGCGATCGGCGGCAATCCCGACGCCGCGCGGCTGTCGGGTATCAACAACAAACAAAACATACTCAAGGTTTACGCCCTGCTCGGCGCTCTTACGGGCGTCGCCGCGCTTATCTTTACGGCGCGCGTAGGCAGCGCGGCCCCGGACGCCGGCGTGCTAAAAGAACTCGACGCCATCGCCGCCTGCGTCATCGGCGGAGCAAGCCTGATGGGCGGCCGCGGTACGATCTTCGGCGCATGTTTGGGCGCGTTGATCATGGCGAGCCTCGACAACGGAATGTCCCTCCTCAACGTCCGCGACTTTATGCAGGACATCATCAAAGGCTCAATCCTCGTCGCGGCGGTCGGATTGGATATGATGGGACGCAAATCGGATTGACGTTATGAAAAACTTTGAGATTATTTTTACAGCAGACGCACCGCGATCGGTTGGGCCTTATTCACAAGCGACAAGATTCGGAGAATTGGTTTTCGTCGCTGGCCAGGGAGCTTTTGATCCAACGACTAGCCAGCTGGTGGCCGGCGGCATTCGGGAACAGACGCGACAGACTCTAGAGAATATTGGGGCGATCTTGCTCGCGGCTAACAGCGGACTCGATTGCGTACTCAAGGCAACGATCTTCCTTCATGACTGGCAGTATTTCGCTGGAATGAACGACGTTTTCGGCGAGGTTTTTGGTGACAGGCCGCCCGCAAGATCTACCGTTTGCGGTCAACGCTGGCCCGAAGGGTCGCTTGTAGCCATTGAGGCTGTCGCCCACGTTCGTTAACTGCCGATCAATACTCATCGTGCCGTCGGGCTGGTTATTAGGGGGTAGGCAGCGGCACTCCCGCGCGCTCCGCGCAAATATGATCCAGATCATACCGTCGATTCCCCGACTTGCGATAGTCGTGTCGGTGCATATCAATTGCACATGCGAGCTGTCCGGATAGGGACATGCTCGTTCGACGTCTCTAATTGGGAGGAACAACCGATGAGAAGCACAAGACTCGTCCTGACAGTGTCACTTGCGGCTGGATGTCTTTTCGCAGCCGCATGGATCGTTAACGCGGGCCGCGCGGCGATACCGAATGCGAACAAGGTCACGCTGGCGCCAACTGCGAACATGGCCTCAAAGTCTGGGTGTGCGGCGACCGCATGGGTCGGATATGTCGACACGTCCGGGCAGCAGTTCCCGCTTAAAGGCTACACGGTGAATTTCGTAAAGGTTTCGGGCAACGGCAACGCGCCGAGTTCAGGCGTTTCCGATGCGAATGGATTTGTGAAGCGGACAGTTCCGGCTGGTATGGTCGTCAAGGCAACGGTGCAGTCGACTTCGCTGCTGGTAAGCAGCAATTTCACCTGTGCTTCGCAAAACCCGACCAACTAGACCTAGCCGCCGATAAAACTCATCGTCCGCGCCGGTTGAACGAATGAAGGATCGTTGATGCGATGGCTCGGCTCCTTCGTCAGGACCGCGGCCTCGATGAACGCAACAAGTTCGTCCCGCGAGACGTTCGACCGAAGCAGGTCGCGGAGGTCGTGTTCGGTCGTTGAGAACAGACAAGTGCGGATCTGACCGTCGGCGGTCAAGCGAATGCGGGAGCACTGGCCGCAGAACATTTCGGTGACGGGCGCGATGATGCCGATCTCGCCGGGAGAGCCGTCGGCGAAGGCGTATTTCCACGCTGTCTCGCTGCCGCGGGACGCTTCTTTCAATTGCAATGGATAGACGGCGTTGATGGCCCCGCGGATCTCGCGGCCCGAGACCACGAGGTCGCGGCTCCACTCGTGGCCGCTGTCGAGCGGCATATATTCAATAAAGCGAAAAGAAACTGCCTGGTCGCGCGCGAATCGCGCAAAATCGACAAGCTCGTCGTCGTTGCGGCCGCGGACGATACACGCGTTGACCTTGACCGGCTCAAAGCCGAGCTGCCTGGCCTTTTCGATAGAAGCATAGACGCGATCGAGAGCGTCGACGCCGGTGATGTCGATGAATTTTTGCCTGTCGAGGGTATCGAGGCTGAGCGTCACGCGGTCGAGCCCTGCGGCCTTTAACGCGTCGGCGTGCCGAACGAAGTCATAACCGTTCGTCGTCAGCGCAATGTCCTTAAGCCGCGGCTTGAGCCGGGCAAGCTTCTCGACCAGAACCGGAACATCGCGGCGGATGAGCGGTTCGCCGCCGGTGAGGCGGATCTTCTCGATGCCGAGATCGACAAAAACGGACGCGACGCGTTCGAGCTCCTCGAATGTGAGCAGCTTTTCGCGTTTCGCCCACGACGGCTCGCCGTGCGGCAGGCAATAGACGCACCGAAAATTGCACCTGTCGGTAAGCGAGATCCTGAGATCGCGGATAGTTCGGTTGTGTGCGTCAACGAGCGGCATTCTCTGAGCTTGAAAGAAATAGAATACAGCTAACAGCTATGAGCTGTCAGCTATCAGCTATTTCGAAACCTGCACCGAGGGCCGCGGCGTTGCGTTTCAGCCCGCTTAGTTTGGCCCGTTTCATCGCCGAGCCCCGAAATCGCTCGGCGTATTGCTCAGGACCCATCTCAACGACGCGATCAAGGTCGAGGGACGTTTCATCATCCCGCGGTTCAAATCGGTGTTCGTTCGTAGGACTCTCGAACCTGTTCCATGGGCAAACATCCTGACAGATGTCGCAGCCGTAGAGCCAGCCGCTGAGGTTCTCGGCGATAGTGTCGGGCAATCGATCATCGCGGAGCTCGATGGTGGCGTAGGAAATGCACTTATTCGAATCAACGACGTAGGGCTCGACGATCGCCCCAGTAGGACAGGCGTCGAGGCAGGCGGTGCAGGTGCCGCAGTGGTCTTCGACGGTCTGATGGTCGTAGTCGAGCTCTATATCCACGAGCAGGGAGCCGATGAATACCCATGACCCGTGAGTCGTTGTTATCAGATTCGTATGTTTGCCGAGCCAGCCTAAGCCCGCGCGAACAGCCCACGCCTTGTCCATGAACGGCGACGTATCCACACAGATCTTCCCAGTCGTCCCGGGAGCCAGCGTTTTTATGCAGTCGAGCAATGCTTCGAGCTTCTCGCGAAGGACGTCGTGATAGTCATCGCCCCACGCGTATCGCGAGATCTTGCCTGTCGAGGCGTGCTTGTGCGGCGTGTAGTAATTGTGGATCGCAACAATGATCGAACGGGCGCCGGGCAGCAGCAGGCGCGGGTCAGAGCGCTTCTCGGGTTCCCGCGCCATCCAGGCCATTTGGCCTTGGAGGCCGCGTGAAAGCCATTCTTCGAGACGCGCCTTTTCCTCAGACAGCCCGTCTCCCGGCACGATCCCGATCTTATCGAAGCCGAGTTCGAGGGCCTTTGCTTTGATCGTGTCCGAAAGCGACGGCATTCGTCAATTATCTCGAAATATCGCCATGGGGCACAAAAAAGCCGGGCCGTCAGTGCGGCCCGGCGCGTCAGGTCCCATTCTTTCCGGATCAGAAGTGCACCTTGAATCCGAACTGGAACTGCCGCGGATCGAACGACGCGGTCGGGAAACTGTAGTACTTACCGTTGTCCGCACGCTGCCCGAAGGCATTGACCGCAGTGTAGAACGGATTTCCTGCCGCCTCGTTAAACCGGTTAAAGAGGTTAAAGCCCTCGGCTATGATATCAAGGCTCACGCGTTCATTGATACGGAACTTCCGCGTCAGCCGTGCATCGACCGAGAAGAAGTTGTGCGTGATGCCCATATTGCGTCCGAGCGACCCGTTTATTGGGAAGCCGAGCACGCATGCCGGGTCGTTGGTTCCAGCGACCGCATTCTGGCCCCGGCAGAGCGAACCGTCGGAGAGGACGAAGGGTCGTTCGTTCGTGCTCTGGAAGTCACCGTTCGCGTCACCCGGCGCGATGATATTGAATGGTCGGCCCGAGCCGTATTCGACGATGGGCGAGAATGCAAATCCCGACAGAAACCGCCGCATCCCGCTGCCCGATCGCCAGGAGTCCGGCGCACTGATCGTTCCGCTGAACACGAACCGGTGCCGCTGGTCAAAGAGCGAATCTGATCGCTCGCCATGGAAATTCAGGTTGTCCTGCGGCTTCAGCAGCGTCTGCAGGTCTGACGAATCGTCGATCGAATGCGACCATGTGTATGACGCCAGGAACTGAATGTTGTTCGAAAACCGCTTTTTCAGTTCCAGGTTCATCGCGTTGTATGACGAACGTCCGTCGGACATCTGGGCGTTAACGTCGGCGTACGGATTCAAGAAGCCAGGTGACGCAACGCTGCCGGCCAGAAGCGGATCGAAGGCCGCTTTGCTCAAGCCCGTCAATGCCCTCACGAAGAAGTAGTTCGGTCCGGCCTTGCGGAAGAAGTTAGCGGCGATCGGATTGACCAGCCGTTGACCGGTTGTATTATTGACCGCGACAAATCCCGGAACGATCACCGTGAAGAGCGGGTTGCTCGTCGTCAACGCCGCACCGGCCTGTGCGTAGAAGAACGCCGCCGCCGCAAGCGAGGGCGGGAAGCATGTCGATGCATTAGGTGTCCCCGTCGTGCATCCCGGGAACGCCGGGTTATTCAACGCGAACCGCCGGAAGTTCTCTCGCAGCGAGTTCGTGTTGACGTTGTTGACATCCTGCGGGTGTGCGAGATGCTTTGCTTCGATGCGAATATAGCTCGCCGAGAACGCCATATCGCGGCCGATCATCTGCTCATATGCGAAGTTCGCCTGGAACGCGTCCGGGTACTGAAAGTCCTTTGCGACATGGAGCGTGAACGGGAGGATCGGGCCAAAACCGGTGAACTGGCTCGGATCGAACCTCATAAAGCCCGGTAAATAGATCGACGAAGGGGCTAGGCCCGGAGTGCAGTTCGTGCCCGGGACCGCGCCGGCGAAATTACACCGGACGACCGTGCCGTGCATCACCTGGAACGCGTTAAAGAGCCCCGTCGGCGATGGGCCGCCGATCGGCAGGAGCGTCGCTTGCTGCTGCTGCGAGCCGTCGGCGATATTCGAGTTGAACGACACGGCGAGAAGCGGATGGTCGAAGAACCGCCCGGCCGCGGCCCGGATGATCGAGCGTCCGTTGCCGTGAATGTCCCAGGCAAAGCCCAGCCGCGGAGCTATATTGTTGCCGTCCCGCGGGAAGCCCTGCGTCACGTTAAGGAAATCCTGCGCGGCCTGGACGTCAGCCGCAGTCAGAGTGATGTTGGTCAGTGGGTCGGTAAACGGTATCGGCGCGAACTGCGTCGTGAACTCGTAGTCGTACCTGACGCCATAGTTTAGCGTGAAGTGGTTCGAGACCTTCCATGTGTCCTGGAAGAAAACGGCGATTGGTTTATTGTTCAACGTGCTGAGCGGGTCGCCAAAGCCCTGAATGAAAACGCTCGGAAAGCCGAGCCCGTACGATTGGATCGCTGTCAAAGCCGGGCACCTCTGCGCCGCCGGCAGCGCCGGCGAATCGCAGCCGGAGATCAAGCCACTTCCCGCCTGCTGGCTGAAGTTGAACAATCCGGGGAAGTTAAGTTCGAATCTGGCGTTGCCCTCGATCCAGTTGACATCGCCGCCGAACTTGAAGATATGGCGACCGGTCGCGACGGTCATATTGTCGCGAAGCTGGAACCTGGTCTCCGTGCGGTCAACCGGCGAGAACGGGTTCGACCCGAGAAATCCCGTACCGGCGATCTGGAGCGCGACACTGGGCACCTGCGAATCGAATTTGGCCTTTCTGCGGCCGAAATTGAAGTAGGCGTCGTTCAGGAACCCCCGTGGCAGTACCGAGGTCAGCGAAGCGGAAACCGATGTATCCTTGAGGTCCTGAATACCGGTCCTCGAATAGTCGTTCTGGCCGAGCGTCTGGTTCTGCGATTCGTCCTGAATTCCACTGATCTTGCTCGGGTTATAACCGATACGGAAACTGAACTGATTTGAGGAGTCGATCGCATGATCGAGCCTGATCGAGGAGTAGGTCGTTGAGTCCGATATAGGAAACACCCGACTCAATCGGGCAAGTGGCCGAAACGCCAGAAACTGACCGGCTCCATTTGTGGTGAGTGGAACCGGCGCTCCGGAAAGGATGAATCGAGGGCCAATCGTGCCTGGCGCGATCGGCGATATCGCCGGACACCCGCTGCCGTCATTCGGACTTACCAGTGCGTTGGTTCCGTTGAGAGCTGTTTGGCCGCCGCTCGACGCAAAGAAGGCGTATGTTCTGGCCGTACAGATCGCCGTCGGCGTTCCGAGCCCGAGCATCGTGTTTATGTAAGCGACCTGGGCTGCGGTCAGGTTTGGAAATGTGCGGAGCAATGGGTTAAGGCCGGGGATCACCGGTATCGTTGCCGTTGATGTTGCACCGCCGATGATGTCGCCGGTGAAGAAGCCTGATTCCTGCCGTCGCCGCTGCTCGAACGAGCCGAAGAACCACATCCTGTCCTTGACCATCGGTCCGCCGATGGTAAACCCATATTGGGCCCGCGTGTAAGGAGGCTTCTTGCCCGGATCGCCGTCGATCTCGGGCGCAAAGGCGTTGCGCGACTGGATCGATTTGTGGCGGATAAAGCCGAACACGTTGCCGGCTATATCGTTTGTGCCACGCTTGGTAACGACGTTGACGATGCCGCCCGTCGCCCGCCCAAATTCCGGCATATAGTTCTGCGTCGTCACCTGATATTCCTGAACCGCTTCCTGAGAGACGGTCGAGCGGGCCGCGTTGACCGAGTTGTCGGTAAAGTCCGCCCCGTCGACGTTGATCTGCGTCGAGCGGCCGCGCTGACCACCGATGTTCAGTCCCGACGATGGAGCGGGACCCACAGGCCGGCCGTTATCGCGCCCAACGGTTGAGATCGTGAGGGCAAACCCCGTGGCGCTGCGTTCGTTTATCGGGAGGTTCTCGATCCGCTGCTGGTCGATCGTGTTGGAGACTGTCGTCCTGGTTGTTTCGACAAGCTGGACCTCGCTGCTCGAGACGTTGACGACCGCGCTGGTTTCGCCGACCTCCAGTTTGATGGTGAGGTCGGCTGCCTGCCCGACCGTGAGCTTGACGCCCGATATGACGACCTTCTTGAACGTCGCCGCCTCCGCCGTGACTTCGTAGTCGCCCGGCGGGAGACCGATGATCCGGTAGTTACCTTCGGAATCGGACGTTGCGGTCCGGCTGAGCCCGGTCGCCGGATTGCGCGCCGTAACGGTCGCTCCGGCAACCACAGCGCCATTAGGATCCGTGACCGTGCCGGTGAGGTCCGCGGCCGCGGCCTGTGCTTGGCCCAGTGCACTCGCGGCCAGCGCCAGCGTCATTGCCAGCATCAGGGCGAAGCCCGACAGTTTTGCATGAAACTCAGACGTCAATGCTCTCATTTCTTTTCTCCTTGGAAACTTTGGATGCATCCGATACCTGTAGCTGTCCGGACCAGCACGAGCTGCCGTAGATGGTCGTTTTACCTTTGCTCTAACGAGTCAGGCATTCTCAGCCCGGTACTCCCGGGCCACTGTCGGACAGATATATACAGATTTGCTTTGAAATTTGTAACCCAAAACGCGGTTTTAGGCAAGCAAAAACGTTAGAACCCTGTGTCTGACCACCCGGAGTACGAACGATAGTACGGTCGGGTCCCGGCCGAGGTTGCGGGCCCGGCCGCCGCTGACGCTGTATTTTCAGCGTCCAAAATGCTATTGCTGTAGTCGCTTTACCCTGTTATGAAGATCATCCCGCTCTCGATCCCGACCCCGTTCTATGTTGGTGACGTCAATGTTTATCTGGTCCGCGAAGACCCGCTTACGCTCATCGATGTCGGGCCAAAGACCGACGCGGCAGCACTCGCGCTCCGTTCGAAGCTGGCTGCCCATGGCGTTAGCTTCGCCGACGTTCGCCGGATCGTGTTGACCCACGCGCACGAGGACCACTGTGGGCTCGCGAAACGGGTGCGCGACGAGGCGAACGATGCCGACGTCCTGATACACGAGTGGGAGACAGGGCATCTTTTTGGCCGGTTGGCTCACGACGAGCATCGGCAGTTGATGCTGCGTTCGGGCGTGCCCGATGCGGTGTTTCAGGAAATGCGCTCTCTGTACGAGCAGATCAGCCTGTTGACCGATTCGCTGGCCGACGGCGAGCTTCAGCCGCTGACCGACGAGATGGAACTCGAATTCGAGGGCGGAGCGCTCAGGGTCCTTCACACGCCGGGCCATACGCCCGGCTCTTGTTCCTTCTTCCGTGAAGCGGACCGCACGTTGATCTGCGGCGATTGTGTTCTCAAACGCATCACGCCCAACCCGATCCTCTCTCCCGATCCCGTCGATCCGACGAGGCGGTTTCCGTCATTAGCCGAATACCTGGTGAGTTTGGGGAGGCTGCGGTCGCTCGCACCGACGCTTGTTTATGGCGGTCATGGCGAGGCGATCTCGGATTTCGAAGAGATCTTTCACCGCTATGTTCGTGCGATCGACGAGCGGCAGAAGCGCGTGGTCTCGCTCGTGGGCCGCGAAGGCAGCACTGCGTATGACGTCGCACAGCGGCTGTTCCCCGATTCGTTCGGCCACGACGTGCATCGCTTTCTCGCCATCTCCGAAGCGATCGCGCATCTGGACGATGCTCAGAGTCAGGGCAAGGTAGACCTTGAGCTTAGAGATACCGTCGAGTTCTATCGCAACTAAACCTTACGGAAGTGCGGCTTCGAACGGCACGTTCGCCGTGGCGGCCATCTGGCTGATCGTATCGGTGATCTTGTTCAGGTCCTCGAACCCCGGAAGCTGGCGGACTCGTTTCGTTACCTTTGTGTCCACAGTCTCAAGCCCGTTCTTGTCGGAGAACAACGTCGAAACGAGGTATTCCGTGCGGCGCTTGGCGAGCGACCCCTGCCCGACCGGCGCCCAAAACTTGTCGGTCACGAATCGGGCGATCCGCCGAGCGGTCTTGCTACGGCTCAATTCGAGTTTTGCAACACTCCAGTAGAACTGATTGTGCGCCGATTCCTCTTTGATGATGGCATCGAGGATCGGGTTGAGAACGGGATGGTCGGTCAGAGCCTTGAGTCGGCGATAGCCCTGGGCCGCCTCCATTTCGTGGATAGCCCCAAACGTCATGTGCGTGGCGGTGAACTTCTTGCCGATCAGGTTCGTGAGCGTCGTCAGCATGTAAGTGTTCGCGTGATACGCCCGTGTAACAGCCTTCCGGACCTGTGTTTGCCACTTTTCGTCCGATTCGTACCCGATCTCGTTGAGAAAGCGGTTCATCATTTCGCCGTGCGTTATTTCCTCGACACCCCAGCGTTCCATGAACTTTCTGATATGCGGGTCGCGTCCCGTGGGCGTTCTAAGCAGCTCACGGTGGTACATATCGGTCAGCGTCTCGACGTCGCGCATGTAGAACAAGACGGGCACGAACCTTTCGTCAAAAGGCGTTTCCTTCACCTTGTCCCACGGGATCGACGAAATGAACTCCGGCGTGAGCGCGCGTTCCTGGCGCTCGTACCAAACGAGTACGTCTTTGTTCGTTTCAAAACTCATTAGCGTCGATCGGCAGCCCTTGTGCTGCTTACAGGCCTAATTCGCTTTAATATACGATGCGGATGCGAAAAATATTTGCGGTAATAATATAATCGAAATTATGGAAAAGTTGTATTGCGGTTTCCTTACCCTTCTGATATTTGTGTTGCCGGCCGCCGCTCAGACCCCAAAACTCTGGGTCGAAGGCGAGCGCCATCTCAAGAACATTAAACAGCTCACTTTTGGCGGCGAGAACGCCGAGGCTTATTTCTCGTTCGATGGCAAGCAGTTGATATTTCAGTCGAAACGCGACGGTCACGGCTGTGACCAGATCTATCGAATGAAGACGGACGGCTCGGGCGTCAAGAGGGTCTCGAACGGCGAGGGCCGGACGACGTGTTCTTATTTTTTCAAGGGTGGGAAGCGCGTCATCTATGCTTCGACGCACGGCGGGGCTAAGGAATGTCCGCCGAACCCCGACATGTCGCAGGGGTACGTCTGGGCGGTTTATCCCGATTACGACCTTTACACCGCGACGCCCGACGGGAAGGACATCAGGAGATTGACTAACACGCCGGGTTACGACGCTGAGGCTACGCTCTCGCCCGACGGGAAGAAGATAGTCTTCACCTCGGAGCGCGATGGAGACCTCGATCTTTATTCGATGGACATTGACGGCCGGAACGTCAAGCGATTGACCGATGCGGTCGGTTACGACGGCGGTGCGTTCTACTCGCCCGACGGCAAAATGATCGTTTACCGTCGCTCGACGCCGAAGACAGATGCCGAGCTGGCGCGATACAAGAGCTTGCTTGCCCGGCATCTCGTCGTTCCGACCGTTTTCGAAATATGGGTGATGAACGCCGACGGGACGAACAAGCGACAGGTGACGAACCTTGCGGGCGGATCGTTCGCTCCATATTTCACCCCCGACGGCAAGCGGATCATTTTTTGCACGAATCATTTCGCGACCGATCCGCGAAGGCGCAACTTCGACCTCGCGCTGATCAACGTCGACGGTACCGGCCTCGAACGCGTTACGTTCAACGAAACATTCGACGGCTTCCCAATGTTCTCGCCCGACGGCAAGAAACTCGTCTTCGCCTCGAACCGCAACGCAGCAAAAGAAGGCGATACGAATGTGTTCATCGCGGATTGGGTGAATTGACGGGAAGGGGCCAATGCTTCCGCAGGAGCGCATAGCTGTTCTAGTTTTCATCAGCGCAATTGCGGCGGTTTACGTGTTCACATTTGGGGCGCTCGTCCGTACGGTTTTGGAACGACTCGGCAAGGTAGATCGACCTCAAGGAAGAGTCCGCATTTGGTTCAGGTGTTTTGTTGTCGGGTTGGCGGTCGCCGGAGTGTTTTGCGTTGCATACGGCTATTACATTGAGCCATACAGGCTAACGGTGCGCCGGGTTGAGCTTAAGTCTGAAAAGCTCCCCAAGAGCGCTGAGCCAATAAGGATCGTTCATATTTCCGACCTTCACAGCGATCCGACGCCGCGACTCGAGAATGAACTACCCAACCTTATCGCCGAGCAAAACCCGGATGTCATTGTGTACACCGGCGACTCGTTGAACTCTCGTCAGTCATTGCCCGTATTCAGAGATTGTATTTCGAAAATCGCCCGGATCGCGCCAACTTTCGTTGTCAAAGGCAACTGGGATGCTTGGTATTGGTTCAGAGAGGACCTATTTGGCAATTTGGACGTCAAAGAGCTGGATGCGACCGCTGAGAAAATCATAGTTCGAGGGACGGAGATGTGGTTGGCCGGAATTCCGGTCGAGAAGGAAGGCAAGATTCGCGAAGTGCTAGGGAGCGTACCCAAAGATAAGTTTTCGGTGTTTCTTTATCATTACCCGGATGAGATCGAAACGGTTGGCCCATACGGAACCGACTTATACTGTGCCGGACATACACATGGTGGCCAGGTCGCGTTACCGTTTTATGGAGCGCTGATGACTCTCTCAAAGTACGGAAAGAGGTTTGAGGGCGGCACGTACAAGGTGGACAATACGTGGTTGAATGTGAATCGTGGAATAGGAATGGAGGGTGGATCTGCTCCTCGTGTGAGGTTCTGGGCCGCCCCGGAAATTACCGTGATTGATGTCGTACCAAATTAATGTTCTATGAAAAAGCAGTTTTTCAGTTTTCTCGTACTACTTTCGTTCGTTGCAAGCCTCTCGGCGCAGAAGGCCGTTGTTTCGTCGAGCGTCGAGGCGAATCTGCGGAGGCACGTCGAGTATCTCGCCTCGGACAAGCTCGAAGGCCGGCGGGCGGGTGAGCCGGGCGCGACCTCTGCTGCGGGTTATATCGCCAATCAGTTCGCCAAGCTGCGGCTTCGGCCGGGCGTTAAGGGCACGAACGGCAAGCCCGGCTACATGCAGCCATTCAGCTACACTCCGGTGCGTGATCCGCACGCCGCATCGCCGGGAACGCAGGCGTCCTCGCCTGCCACGCCGGGTACGAGATCGGCCTATAACGTCATCGGCATTCTCGACGGTCACGATAAGATCCTGCGAAATGAGGCAATCGTCATCGGCGCGCATTACGATCACCTCGGCCGCGGCGGGCAGGGCAGCCTTGCGGCGAATTCTAATGACATCCATCATGGCGCCGACGACAACGCTTCCGGCACAGCCGCGATCATCGAGCTCGCACGCCAGTTTGCTAAGGAAGAATCCAACAAGCGTACGCTCATCTTCATTGCCTTCAGCGGCGAGGAAGACGGGCTGTTCGGGTCGAAATATTACGTTAATAATCCGGTCTTTCCACTCGACAAGACGATCGCGATGATAAATCTCGATATGGTTGGGCGGATTAAGGACGACAAACTGACCATCGGCGGGATCGGAACGGCCAGTGAATGGCGGTCACTCGTTGAAGCAAAAAACATCCGGGTGCCAAGAATAGTTCCCATTTCCTCTATGCCGACAGTCGTTGGAGACAAGAGTTTCGATCTGGCGCTCAATGAAGATGGGTTTGGCCCATCGGACCACTCGTCGTTCTACGGAAAACAGATCCCGGTACTGTTCTTTTTCACCGGAACGCATCTCGACTATCACAAACCGTCGGACACGTTCGAAAAGATCAACTACGCGGGCACCGCGCAGATCGTGGCGTACGTTGCCGCGATCGTAAAAGAGATCGACGCGGACCCTTCGCGCCCGACCTACACAGTTGCAAAAGCACCGGCGAACACCGGCGCGCGGACCGGTTTCTCGATTAGTTTAGGGACGATACCGACATACGCCGATTCGACCGACGGGATGCTGCTCGATGGCGTGCGTGAGAATTCGCCGGCGTCGAGAGCAGGTTTGAAGGCAGGCGACAAGCTCGTCAAGCTCGCGGGAAAAGAGATAAAGAACGTCTACGATTACACCGCGATCATGGGCGAGATGAAGGCGGACGTAGAATACGAGATCGTCGTTGTTCGCGGAAG
>CAZSOE010000017.1:9611-15556 GCA_964608335.1 uncultured Chloracidobacterium sp. | reverse complement strand
GGTGAGCGAGTAGCTGCGCCGCGTCGTTTTGCGTACAGAGACCGACGGTTTGCCAAAGCCGTAGTAAAGGGCATCGTTTGGACACACGCTCACGCAGTCCATACACTTCATACACCCCGGATCGACGACCATTCCGTATTCGCGGACCTCGGCGTGAACAACAACGTTCGAGGTACAGGTTGCGGTGCAGTGGCCGCACGAGTTACAGGCGTCCGTAACGCGGATCTTGCCGGGGGCGGCTCGATCCGCGAGCCCGAAAAACGCCCCGTAAGGACATCCATATGTGCAGAAGCCCTTTGATCCAAGAAAGTAGACCACTAGGAAGCCGCAAATGAACAGGAACGGAACAGCCACCCAAACCGGCGGGAACGTAGCCCAGAGATCGCTTGTTACAAGGTGGTTGCTAAACCCGGGAATGAGCGGGGCTTCTTTTGGCTTGGTCAGGGCCCACGAGACCGTCGGCCAGAAGAACATATAGAAAGCGGCGATGAACGGAACGAATACAAGCAGCCGGGAACGAAAAGGCCGGGGGTTCAGGCCGACCTTCTTCAAAAGCCAGGTGCATAGGTCCTGAAGGGCCACAATGTGGCAGCCCCATCCACAAACGAAGCGGCCGAAGACCAGCGTTGCGAGTATCGCCAGGGTGAAGAAGATCGCGCCGGCGTTGATCGCCCCTTGGCGGATCGTGTACATCGCCTCGGATGGCTCGATCGGCGATAAGGTCGTGCCCATGATCCGCCACTGCACAACGTGGGCGATCATCAGCAGATAAACGCCGATCAGCGCGGCCGCGCGCCACAGCGCTCGCCGCGAAGCCCGGATCTCGGTGTGCTGCGTTTCAGTATTAGTGCTGGGAAGGACCGGGAGCTCGATCGTCCTTCGGGCCTTTATTTCCGGGCTCTCGCAACCGCTCTTCATAACCCGCTGACCCCGCCGAAAGTGGGAACAAAGGCTAGTTTAGCCGTTTTTATTGACTAGCGGTAAATGAAAATGGCAATCTAAAGGACACGGCGGGCGTATTCGGATCAGAGAGTCGGCGCAGTGTCCCCCAAACTAATTAAGTTCTGGAGTTAAAAATCATGTACAAGGTGTTCCCGCGCCGCGGGCTTCGCATCGGACTCGCGGTCATCGGCTGCTGCGCGCTGGCCGGTGGTCTTCTTTTCGTTGCGAAGAGCGCGTCATCGAGCATTCAGGAGACCTCGTTCGTCGAGAAGATGGTTGTCATAGGCGGTGAGGCGACACTCCGCGTTGATCTCGGCGGGCGCACGGGCGTCCGATCGAAAGGCGGAATTGCCGCCTATACGGTCTCGCCAGATTCGTTCTTCACCATCGTCGCCCGCGACGGCGAGCTCCGCGGCCCGCTTCCGAGCGCTATGAAGCTCATCCGGCAGGATGGTATCAAAGGCGTCGGCATCACTACGGATAACCTGCTTCTCGAAAGCATGCCGTTCGGCAGTCATTATTCGATGGTCGTGCGGAATGAAAGGACAGGCGGTGTGGTTTTTAATGTTGAAGGCGAGCAGTTTGAGCTCGATGCATCACGGAACCAGTTCGGTATCTCGACGGGCCGGCTGCGGCTGTCACCTGAGTTCGCCGCAGAGCTCGGCCGGCCGGGCGACGCCGGAACGGTCGCGGGCGAGTTAGCCGTGAGCACGACAGTGCGGACCATCGAGGTCGTTCACGTCACGAACGGCCAGGTCGCCGCGGATACTTTACCCGGCCTCGACGCAGAGCTTGGAGGAGTTCCAGGCCCCGACGTGATCGTCGGCGACCTCTCGGGACTTACGGAGTTCGGGAGCACGGGCACGCGAGTCGGGCTGGCGGTGGGAACTGATTCCTGCAACGCCGGGCAGGAGCCGCTGCGTTGGTTTGCCAGTCCGGACAACGACCATCCGGTGATACCTCAAAATCTTTATCGAATGAGTGGCGGGGCCGCCAACGACGAAAGGTTCGAACAGGTTGGCCAGTCGTGGGTCAAGCACGCGTTCTTCGCATTGCAGGAGAACCTTTGCGGGTTTGGCTGCACGAACCCGAATGCCGGTGGAACGCTTCTAGGGTCCGGATGCTCAGATCCTTATTCGGCTAGCTTGAACGGCGCGCCGAGCCTTGGGTCGCGTGCCTGGATCAACCCATTCAACGGCTTCTTCCCGCGCAATGACTCGGCCACGCCGAGCAACGATCACTCGGCACACACGCATCCTCAGGGTGGAGCACTCCATCGGATCCTCGTCGAGGTCAGTGACCTGAACACAAATCTAAATCCGGGAGCAAGCTATTTTGCCGAGGCCCAATACATAACGCCGCACGAATACGCCTGGTGCCAGACGCATCCGGGCCAGTGCAACATGTACAATAACGTTTCGTACCGCAAGTACAACGTTATCGGCACAGGATCACCGTTCTCATTTTCGCCGGCGGCCGGCACCGTCCGTTCAAAGGCGGCCATCGAGGCGTGGCCGGGCGCAACATTGGTCCAGATCGAGCCCGCACCGGGAGCAGACGGTATTGCGCTGCTCGGGTACAAAGTCACTAATCCATCGCCCGGCGTTTGGCACTATGAGTACGCCATCTTCAATCAAAACCTCGATAGGGCGATCAGTGCGTTTGGCTTACAGGTCGCACCGACCGTATCGATCTCAAATCAGGGCTTTCACGCGCCGCCGCAGCATCCTGGATGGCAGGCTGACGGAACAGCGGGGAGCGCCGGGTTCAGCAGCACTCCGTGGACATTTTCGGCGGCCGCCGAGGGCAGCGCAGTCAGTGTTCTTTGGCAGGCGGAATCGTTCGCACAGAATCCGAATGCCAACGCGATCCGCTGGGGCACGCTCTACAATTTCCGCTTCGATTCGAACCGGCCTCCGGGACCGGTGACCGCGACCGTAGGATTTTTCAAGACAGGTGCCTCGGTCGGCGTTCAGGTGCAGGGGCCGGTCGCAGTGGTTCCTGTTTCGGTTTCGGGCTTCGTTCGAACCTCGAGCGGTCGGTCCATTGCTAAGGCGCGGGTCACGATAGTCGGCCCGGGCGGCGTCACGCGGAGCTTGCTGACGAACGCTTTCGGTTATTACAGGTTCGACAGTGTGGATTCAGGGGCGACGTACACGATCGGGGCGTCGGCAAAGGGTTACACGTTCCCGGCGCCTATCAGCCAGCCGATCAACGGGAACCTGACCGATCTGAACTTCACGGCGAATCCTTAATGCCGAGGATTATTCTTGTGACTGTGGGCAGCCTCCGGGCTGCCCTTTTTATTTGCCTCGATCGGTAGTCAAAGTTTTTTCTGACCTTGGCAGAATTTGCCGTTCAAACGCTAGAAAAACCTTTACAAATAAGTGTATGCTGTTAGATTAGACCTTTGGGATGGACGGCGTCCTCACCTTGTTAGCCCGCGCCGGCCCGTGATGATCCATCGATTGCGTACGCTCTCTCTTGCTTCATCTATCCGGGCCCCGCTTTGTTCAAATAATGGCATTTAAGTCTCTATTCAGTTTGTTCTCCAGCGACCTGGCCATCGATCTCGGCACGGCAAATACGCTGGTCTATGCGAAAGGCCGCGGCATCGTCGTCAGCGAACCTTCGATCGTCGCGATCAACAAGGTCACTAATCAGGTCGAGGCGGTTGGCCGCGACGCCAAGGAGATGCTTGGCCGTACGCCCGGCAACATCGTCGCCATCCGGCCGATGAAGGACGGGGTTATCGCCAACTTTGAGGTTACCGAGAAGATGCTTCAGCACTTCATCCGCAAAGCTCACAACGGCAAATCGTGGGTGCGGCCGCGCGTCGTGATCGGTATCCCATCCGAGATCACGCAGGTCGAGCGGCGCGCCGTCGAGGACAGCGCGTATCGCGCCAAGGCGAGTGAGGTGTATCTGGTCGAAGAAGCCATGGCCGCGGCGATCGGCGCCGGATTGCCGATCACCGAGCCGCACGGCAACATGGTCGTCGATATCGGCGGCGGGACGACGGATATCGCCGTGATATCTCTTTCGGGTATCGTTTATTCCCGCGCCGTCCGCGTTGCCGGCAACGAGATGGACGACGCCATCACTCAGTACATCAAGCGCAAGTACAACCTTCTCATCGGCGAACGAACGGCCGAGGCGATCAAGATCGCGCTCGGAAGCGCCTTCCCGCTCGAAGAACCGCTTTCGATGGACGTCCGCGGCCGAAACCTGATCGAAGGCATTCCGAAGACCATCACGATGACGGACGAGGAGATCCGCGAAGCACTCTCCGACGCCGTTTCGACAATTATCAACGCCGTACGCGTCGCTCTGGAGAGAACGCCGCCCGAGCTATCCGCGGACATCGTCGAGCGCGGCATTGTGCTTACCGGAGGCGGCGCACTGCTCAAAAACCTCGACAAACGATTGATGATCGAGACCGGGCTGCCGGTCGTCCTCGCTGACGATCCACTGTCGTCGGTCGTGCTTGGGACGGGCAAGATGCTCTCGGACTTCGACCTTCTCAAACGCGTCAAGTGGGATAACTCCCTGATGACCGGAAATTAGTCTAGAAAGTCTGGGAAGTCCAGGAAGTCTCGGAAGCGCTTCCAGGACTTCCAAGACTTTCCGGACTTACCAGACTGATTCATGGTTGAGCGTAGTCAGAAAGACGTTTGGCGGCTGGCACCGTGGCTTATGACCGCGCTCCTGCTTGTCAACTTTGTCCTGATGGCATTCGACGCGCGCGAGATCACAACGGGCCAGCGTGTCATTCGTTCGTGGACGCAAACCGCGGCCGATTTTGTCCAATCGCCCGTCACGACCGTGACATCGGCCGTATCGAATTATTTCACCTCGATCGCAAACCTCCGGTCGGCTCAGGACGAGAATACCGACCTTAAACAACGGGTGCAGGAACTCGAGGTCCAGTTAAAGCAGAGCGAGGACCTTGCGGCCGAGAACGCCCGGCTCCGCTCTCTGCTCCAGCTAAAGGAAGAGAGCAAGTACAACGTCCTGCCCGCGCGGATCATCGGACGAGACCCGTCAGTTTGGTTCGATTCCTCCATCCTGAATCGCGGCAGTCTCAATGGCGTCGCGCTGAACATGCCGGTCGTTGCGGATGGTGGCGTGATCGGGCGCATAACAGCGGTAAGTCCGCTCACCTCGCAGGTCGACCTCATAACTCGAGACAAATCCGGTGTCGGTGCGGTCATAGGCGAGATCGGGCAAACGAACGCGCTCGGCGTGGTGACGGGAACCAGCAAGCGCGAGCTGCTCGAAATGAAGTACGTCACTGGTACGGTCGAAGTAGCCGTCGGGCAGGCGGTCTTTACGACCGGTCAGGACGGCATATTTCCGCCGGGATTGAAGATCGGTGAGATAGTAAATATAGTGCCGGGTTCGGCCACGACGCCCCATCAGATCCAGATCCAGCCCTCAGCCCGGCTAGGCTCGATGCAGGAGGTCGGCATCCTGCTGTACGAACCGCCGCCGAGGACGGAATTCGAGCAGAGACTGCCCAACGCAACTCGAAGGTGATATTTAGGACAGGGAATTCCAAGGCCCGAAAGTAGACAGATTGGAAGGCGTAAGGCTTACAGTTTCATTGCTTATAGCGATCGCGCTCCAGTGGACGCTGCGGAACGTTTGGGAACCGCTCGCATATGTCGATTTTCCCCTGATCATCGTCGTCTATGCCGCGCTGCAGCGCAATTCGATCCGGGCGATCCTTTTTGGGACGCTCTCGGGCATCTCGATAGATGCTCTAAGCGGAGGTCTGCTCGGAGCCAACGGGTTCTCAAAAACCCTTATAGCGTACGTAGTTTCCGAGATCGCAAGGCGGGTCTACCTGGACAACCTTCTTCTTCGCATCCCCGTCATAGCTGTCGCGTGCTTGCTGGATGACCTATTGTACTTTGGTGTGCACCGGCTTTTTGGCCAGTCTCCTCCGGGAGATGCCATAGTCACGGTGGCATATTCGCTCATCGGGACGACGATCGCCG
>CAZSOE010000017.1:0-9601 GCA_964608335.1 uncultured Chloracidobacterium sp. | reverse complement strand
ATTTTTTTTGCTGTGCCCGCGCCGGCCTCCACCGATGCGCGCCCGCCCCCGGGGACGACGATCGCCGGCACGCTTGTGTACCTGCTGATGCAGAACCTCGCGCGCGAGAAGATCGTGCGGAAGAAACGCGACATTTTTGCTCCCAAGCGGCAAACGCGCCGTCGCAACCCGATACGATTTGGTAAGAAGCAGATATGAAGATCGGCGACCATGTACAGAACCTCGGTGCACGGGTCACGACGATCCAGGTCCTTGCATTTCTCCTACTCGCAGGCCTGGGCGTGCGGATTTATTACCTGCAGATCGTGCGGGGCGATTATTACAGCGACCGGGCCGAGAGCCAGCGCGTCCGCTTTATTCCGATCCCGGCCCCGCGCGGGGCCATCCTCGACCGAAACGGTAAGCTTCTGGTCGATTCGCGGCCGACTTACAACATCGTTCTCTCCAACGAACCGCTCAAGCAGGTGAACACCAATGAGCGAGTTGACGAGTATTCGAGCGGCCTCAGAATGGACCGGCAGTTCGTCGTCGAACGTCTCAAGCTGCTCAAGGACCAGAACGAGTTTGAGGCAATGGTGCTCAAAGAGAATGTGGATATACAGGACATTACCTGGGTCGAATCCCATTCTCTCGAGTTCCCGGAGCTTCGCGTCGAGCTTCAACCGCAGCGCTTCTACCCGCTGGGCGAAACGCTCGCGCACGTGCTTGGTTATGTGGGCGAGATCAGCCCGAAGCAGCTTGAGGATCCGAATTACAAGGAACGCGGTTTCCGCCCCGGCGACATAATCGGCAAGGGCGGGCTCGAGCAGTATTACGACGAGTATCTTCGCGGCCGGCCCGGGTATCGCAAGGTGCTTGTCGATAGCCGCGGCCGCGTCCAAAGCGAGATAGAGGTGGTCCAGCCGCAGGCTGGTCAGGACCTTGTTTCGACGATCGACCTCGACATCCAGCTCGAGGCAGAACGACAGCTTGCGGCGTCGCCCACAAAACGCGGAACGATCATTGCGACAGATCCCAACAACGGCGAGGTCTTCGCTATGGCCTCGCTGCCGTCGTTTGACCCGAACGTTTTCGTACGCGGAAGCGCGACGCCTGAGGGGCGAAGGCAGATCCTCGCCTATTCGCAGGACCTTCAGCGGCCGCTGCTAAATCGGGCGATCCAGGGCCGGTATCCGCCCGGTTCGACCTGGAAGATACCGGAGTCCGTCGGCGCGCTCCAGCAGGGCGTCATCACCGTCGAGCGATCGAACATGGTTTGCGGCGGCGGCATACAGATAGGCAACAAGTTCACCCGCTGCATGGGCAGTCACGGCTCGCCCCCGCTCAGTTACGCCATCACCAAATCGTGCGACGGTTACTACTACCGCCTCGCTCTAAAAATGGGGATCGACGGGCTGACCAAGATGATCGAGAATTTCGAGTACGACCGTCGTAGCGGTATAGATCTGCCAAACGAGAAGGTCCCGCAAACACCAAAATCGTGGCGGAGCTGGGTCGAGAAAACCGAGGGCAAATGGAGTGATATCCGTACCGTATATGCCGGAGTCGGTCAAGACACGGTCGTGGTTACGCCGATCTCGATGCTGCGGGCCGTTTCGAGCATCGGTGTCCACGGCAATATGTACACGCCGCACTTCCTTAAGGAATTCAAATCGATCGGCGCCGTAGGCGAGCCGGGTTCGCCGAGCTTTTTCCCGACTCGCGAAGGATTTGCTTATTCCCAGCCCGCTCCAAAGGTCATCGAGATGACACCCGAACAGAACAAGGTGATCGTTGACGGTATGTATGGCGCTGTGCACTCGGGCGGAACGGCCGGAGGCGCCCGGATCGAAGGTTTCGAAGTGGCCGGAAAGACGGGCACGGCGCAGGTGGCAGAATTAGGTAAGGACGTCGGGGCAAAGAAAGACCACGCATGGTTTGTCAGCTTTGCACCGGCCCACAAGCCCGAGATCGCTGTGATCGCGCTGATCGAGAATTCGGGATTTGGCGGTACGCACGCGGCCCCGGCGGCAAAAAGCGTTTATCAGGCATATTTGCTCAAGCACGGCTCGCGGCTCAGCGACCAGCCGGAGGCAGGACCGAGGTAGGAGCATGGTAGCGATCATCGAAAAGCGCGAAATGCGCGATTTTGACTGGCTTACGGCCCTACTGGCCGTGGCCATCGCGTGCTTTGGCGTGTGGCAGATACACAACGCACTGCCGAACGAAGGTTATTGGTCGAAGCAGATCATCGGTCTGGTCATCGCGCTGGTCGCCTTCTTGGTCGTTGCGTTTACGGACTATCGCTGGATCATCGAATCTGCGCCGATCTTTTACGGTGTCGGGTTGTTCCTCTTGCTGTTGGTGTTAACGCCCCTCGGCGTTACTCGCAACGGCCAGACGGCCTGGCTGCCGATGCCATTGATAGGGACATTTCAACCGTCTGAGTTCGTCAAGATCCCGACCGTGTTGATGCTCGCTAAGTACCTCGGACAACGAAAGGCTCGACATCTGACGTTAAAGGAAATGCTGATCGGTGTAGGCATTTTGGCGGCACCGGTCGCGCTCATTTTGCTCGAGCCGGATTCGGGCCAGGCGATCACCTATTTTCCGCTGCTTGCCGTCGTCCTGTTTCTGTCAGCGATCCGGATGCGATACGTCGTGATCGGGCTGGTCGCGGCTGCTGTGTTCATACCGACCTCATACATGGTCGGCGTCAAGACCGGCATGATCAAGCGGTATCAGCAGGAGAGGATCATGGCGGTGCTCGATCCTGAGAGCGTCGATCCGCGCGGGTTTGGCTATCACACCGTTCAGTCGATGATCACCGTCGGCAAGGGCGGACTGTCAGGGATCAAGGGCGATACGGAGACCTCGCAGAGTGTGCTGAAGTTCCTGCCAGAACCGCAAACCGATTTTATCTTCGCCGTAACTGCTGAGAATACAGGCTTTATCGGCTGCGTCTCGCTGTTGCTAGCATACGCTTTACTGCTTTCGAGGATGATCGCCGGCGCGCGCGAGGCTTCCGACCGCGGCGGGATGCTTGTTATAATGGCCATCGTCGGCGGTATGGTCTTTCAGATCTTTATCAACATCGGAATGACGCTTGGGTTCCTGCCTGTGATCGGCGTTCCCCTGCCGCTGATGAGCTCTGGACTCTCAGCTCTCCTCTCGACGTTTGTCGCGATCGGGTTTGTCGTCAGTGTGAAACTGCGCCGGTTCGTTAACTAGGAGGTTTCTTAAACCAATGGCCGTTGAAGTAGAAAGATTACAGCCATTCCCCGCCGTCCGGGACAAAGCCGGGCTCTCACGATTTACCTTCTGGTTCTCCGCACTGCTTCTGTCGTTGTCCGCCGGAGCTCTGACCGGAGTTGTCGCGTCATACTACCTTAACAATTCGCGGTATTCGACCGAGGTCTCGGCTCTCGCCACCTATCGTCCGCCGCAGGTAACAACGATCTACGCCGATGACGGCGAGACCATACTTGCCGAGTTTGCCATTGAGAAACGGATCCCGGTAAAGATACAAGATGTGCCCGACAAGGTGACCGATGCCCTGATCGCCGTAGAGGACGCCCGGTTCAAAAGCCATGTCGGTATCGACCCGTATCGCATAATCGGGGCTGTGTATAAGAACCTGACGAGCGGCACGACCGAAGGAGCTTCGACGATCACCCAACAGCTTGCCCGCAACCTGTTTCTCTACAAAGACCAGACCTACACGCGGAAGGTCAACGAATGGGCGGTCGCGCTCCAGATCGAGCGGCTGTATACGAAGGACCAGATCCTCGAGATGTACATGAATTATGTCTTCCTCGGGGCCGGTGCCTATGGTTATGAGGCTGGAGCAAGAACGTATTTTGGCAAATCGCTCAAGGATGTGAACCTCGAAGAGGCAGCTCTTTTGGCTGCCATTCCAAAGTCCCCCGAATACTCGCCGACCCGCAATATGGAGAAGGCCAAGATGCGTCGCGACATCGTGCTCGACCAAATGGCGAAGTATTTCCCCGAAAAGTACTCGCAGAATGAGGTTGACGCGGCCAAGGCGAAGAATATCGAGCTGGCAGGAACGGCATATTACCAATCGCAGCCTAAATCGACAGCATGGGATTATCCGGTCGAGGAGATCCGCAAATACCTCGAAGAGAAATACACAACGCGAGTCGCACAGGGCGGTCTGAAGGTCTACTCGACGATCAACGTCGAGGCGCAGAAACTTGCGACCCGCGTTATTCGCGAACGCTTGCGCGGCTTCGACCGCGGGCGACGATGGCGGTCCGAGTATAAGAACATTCTGGAGGACGAACTCGAAGAGCCGATCACCGACCCGAAGGAGATCGACAGGCGACTCGAAACATATAAGCATCCGGACTGGTACGGCGACGATTACCAGGAGGGCGAGTACATCAAGGGGCTCGTCATGAAGGCGAACCCGGGCGCCGACGAGGTCGGAGTTCGATTCGGACGTTTTAAGGCGATCGTTCGCGCCGGGAATATGGGCCGAAGCGGGAAGCGCCCGAAGGACGAATTGAAACCGGGTTTTCTCGCCGAATTTCTCATCAAGGGTGTCGATAAGGACAAACGGCTGCTGGACGTCGAATTGCAGCAGGTGCCTGAGATCCAGGCTTCGCTCGTTACGATCAATTCACACAATGGTGAGATCGTCTGCATGGTCGGTGGCTACGATTTTCACACCAACAAATTCAATAACGCGACGCAGGGCCTTAGGCAGACCGGCTCGGCCTATAAACCCTTCATCTACACGGCGGCTGTCGAGGCCGGGATGACGCCGGACATGGTCGTGAGCGGCGCGCCGATCAAGCGCGGCGGTTGGACGCCACACAACTACGACGGCAGCCTCAGCCACGGTAACGTGCCGCTGAAGATCGCACTCGCCAAGTCGTATAACATCGCGGCCGTCCACCTGCTCGATCAGGTCGGGATCCAGGCAGGCGCGCAGATGGTGCGTCGGTTCGGAATTTCGAATCCTATGGCACCGAGCCTTCCTTCCGCGCTTGGGGCGAGCGAGGCCAGCTTGCTCGAGATGACGGCGGCTTATTCTGCGTTTCCGAACAAGGGCGTTCGCATGACGCCTCACCTCATCAGAAAGGTCTATAACCGCGACGGAAGCCTGTTGGAGGAGTTCGACGGATCCAGTTCAAAGGTGACGAGCGAATATGCTGCTTTGACGATGGTCCAAATGATGCGCGGCGTTACGTCGGGCGGGGGAACCGCGGCAGGAGCGAACGCGGCGGGCCAGCCGCTTGCAGGAAAGACCGGTACCGTCAACGATCACACCGATGTGTGGTTCCTGGGCTACACGCCGACCTATGCGACCGGCGTATGGATGGGAAATCCAAAGAGAAAGGAGTCGCTGGGGTCGGGAATGACCGGCGGTCACGGTGCTTTGCCTTTCTTCAACGCGTTCATGAGCGTTTTCATGAAGGGCAAGCCTTACGAGACGTTCCCATCCCCACCGCCAATGCCGCCCGAGGTCAGACGCGCGAGCGAGCTGAGGAAGCGCGAGGAGCTGGAGAAACTTGAGGAGGCCGACATTGCGGGCCAGAAGACCGGCATAGTTTTCACGCCCGGCACCGAGATCGACCCGAACGCGCCCCTGCAGACTGACACGGCGCCGGGTGACGGAACAAAGCCCGCCGGGACCGATCCGGTCAGGCCGCCCGGAGATGCACCGTCCGAGAAACCGCCCACCGTAAAGCCGATCATGCCGGCGGCAACGCCAAAGCCCGAACCGAAGGTCGAGAAGCCGGAGGGTAGCAAACGTAAGGGCAAGAAAGGCGATGGCTAGCCGAGCGTCATCAGCGTAGAAACCTTGGGGGCTTAGCTCGCGTAAGCCCCTTTTTACATTTTCCCCGAGCGCTATGAAAAACGTCCGCAATCTCATCTTCTTCGCCATTGCTTGTTTTCTGTCCGCGGAAGCCGTCGTTGCACAGACACCGATCCCGCAAACCACCCCCGCCGCGGTAAGCATCGAGCCGGCTAGTTTCGATCAATTCGTCGGGCAGTATGAGGATGCCGTTGAGCTCGGGGGCACGGTCTTCTCTTTTTTTCGAGATGGCAGCAGGTTCTATGTGCGGCTGACCAACCAGGACAAGATCGAGATCATGCCCTCGGCCGCCGCCCGGTTTTTCCTGACGCCCGCGCCACGCGGGGAAGTCGAGTTCATCCGGGACGCAAATGGGCGCGTGACCGGAGCGAAACTCACGCAGGGACGAACATATGACCTCAAGAAGATCTCCGACGTCCCCGCACCGGATAACCGTGTCAGTTTCAAACGGATAGAGATCATGATACCGATGCGCGACGGGGTGAAACTCTTTACGGTCGTCCTCACACCTGAAAAGCAGACAGATGAGCTGCCGATCTATATGGAGCGAACTCCTTATGGCGTAGCCGGTTGGTCGTCAAATGGGCTGAACAATGCCAAGCCTGAGCTTGTCAGGGACGGCTACATCTTTGTTTTTCAAGATATTCGGGGACGAGAGGATTCGGAAGGTGTTTTCGAAATGCTCCGGCCGCCGCGCGATAGGCGCGATGCGCGATCGATCGACGAAAGCACAGACACATACGACACGATCGAATATCTGTTGAAGAACACCAGGAACAACGGTCGCGTCGGCATTTGCGGTGTCAGTTATCCGGGCTGGCTCGCGGCGGTTGCATTGCGCGATCCTCATCCGGCCTTGAAAGCATCGTCGCCGCAGGCTCCGGTCATCGATCTTTGGATGGGCGACGATTTCATGCATCATGGCGCGTTCAGGCAGACATATGCTCATCAGTGGGCTGTGCCGCTTGAGTCGGCGAAAAAGGGTGGCGACATAGAGTTCAACGAGCCCGACCTATTCAAGTGGTACCTGGAGAAGAGCTTGCCCGAGCTTGTCGATGAGATGGGCAAGATCTCGCACTCGTGGCGGGCGTTCAAGGAGCATCCTACGTGGGACGCGTATTGGCAGGCACGGGCGACAAACCTTTACGTAACGGACACCGCCGTTCCGACGTTGGTCGTCGGAGGCTGGTGGGACCAGGAGGATATGTACGGCCCACTCAACCTGTATAAGGTCCTTGAGAAGACAGACCGGGATGATCAGGTAAACCTCGTTATGGGGCCCTGGAACCACGGCGGCTGGGGCGGCCGCGGTCGTCGGCTGCAGAATGTGGATTTCGGCAGCGATACCGGACGATGGTTTCGCGCTGAGATCCTCGCACCGTTCTTTGCATATCACTTGAAGGGCAAAGGGACATTAAAACTCGCCGAGGCGACGATCTTCCGGTCGGGGTCGAACAGGTGGATGAGGTACGACGCGTGGCCGACCAGCGGTGATGAGTTCCGTAAGGCTGGGCTTTACCTGAACGCCGACGCAAAGCTGACTATGCAGCGGCCGGCGGCGAAGGGCGATGCGGCAGATTCCTACACGTCAGATCCATCCAATCCGGTTCCGTATCGCAAACGGCCGATCCTGCCGACCTATGGGCCGGGCTCCACGTGGTACACATGGTTGGTTGACGACCAGCGGTTCTTGTCGGACCGCAAGGACGTGCTGTCATGGCGTTCGGATATCTTGACCGAAGATGTGACGATCGCCGGCGACATTATTGCCGACCTGTTCGCATCCACGAGCGGGACCGACAGCGACTGGGTCGTAAAGCTGATCGATGTTCATCCGCCCGACGATCCGGATCCGAGGATGGCAGGGTATGAATTAATGGTCGCGAGCGAGATCTTTCGCGGCCGGTACCACAAGAGCTTTGAAAAGCCTGAACCCATCAGGTCGAATGCCGTGACCGAATACAAGATCAACATGCGCGGAAACGACCACACCTTCAAAAAAGGACATCGAATAATGGTGCAGGTGCAAAGCACATGGTTTCCGCTATACAACCGAAATCCGCAAAAATTTGTTCCGAACATTTTCACGGCACCGGCAAGCGAGTACCAGTCGGCGACGCAGCGGGTTTATCGTTCGGCAAAGTATCCGTCCCACATCGCGGTCTCGATCGCAAAGTAGGCGGATGCGCGGCGGCGCATTACATCTCGCCGCCACAAAACCGGCCTAGATAATACGGGAGCATCCGTCGCCACCAAACCCAGTCGTGATTGACGTCGTGGCCCCAGATATCGAGACGGTGAGGAATTCCCTTTGAGTGGAGCAGCGCCGAGAACTCGCGGCTGCGGTCCGGCGCCTCGTATGCGCCCTGGCCCGTTACGATGACGATCGAGTCGGCCTGTCGAAGTCGAGGTAGATGGTGGCCGTCATCGAGGTTCCGCAGATACATCATCGGGTTGTTGAAGTAAACGTTGTCGTCGAAATAGCTTTCGAGATAGTTATAGATATCGTAGCTGCCACTCATCGCGATCGTCCCGCGGAACGCATCGGAATGTTTGAAGTACGTATTGGCCGCAAGGAATGCGCCCAGTGAAGCCCCGGTCGTCAACGGCCGCGCGTCGGCACCGCATTCGTTGCGGATCAACGGCAGCACCTCGTCGGTGATGTACCGGTCGTACCGCGATAGCATCTCCACCTTCCAGCCCGGGTGCGATTCCTTGTTTAGCAAGCTGTAACGGTTGACGGAGTTGATCGAGTAGGCGCGAATGAGGCCGTTCTCGATGAGTTCCTTGATCGAATCGACAAGATAAAAGCGCTCGTATTCAAGATAATCCGCCGCCGCCGTCGGAAACATCAGCAGCGGATACCCTGCGTCGCCATAGGCCACGAGCGGCATATCCATTCCCAGGCTGTGGCTGAACCACGATGTAGTTTCACGTCTCATAAAGTGTCGGTCGCCCGCACGTAAGTAAGGGCTCATCTCGCGCCAGTTACGCCCTTACTCACGTGCGGGCTACTGACACGGAGGCCTATTTCGTAACCGTTATCTCGCGCGTCGTAGAATTGTACCCGCCGTTATCGACGGCATTTCCGCTGCCATCCACCAACTCAACCTTTACACTGTGCTTCCCCCCGGTCCAACCGGTGAGCCATATCGGGGCCCATTTGTCGATGAATTGCGGCTCGCCGCCATCGACCGACCACCGGACGCGGTATTCGCCGCCGTCACCCTTAAGCTTTGCATTTGCCAGCCAGAGATCGATCATGATCGCATCGGCCTCAGCCCCTTTGTATTCGCCCTTGGGTCGACTGTAAGTGAGAAGCGGTTTGGCCGGATCGACGGCACCGGCAATGGAATTCTGCATGTCCTTACCTTCCGGCGTCGGGGCGGTGTTTGCGTTGGCCATCATGTTGCCGCTGTTCGTGGTCGTCGGTCTCGTCGTGTCCCCTCCACCGTTTTTGACGGTGAACTTCACCATCTGAAATGCCCCTTCGTTCTTATACGACTCGTGCCATGGGCGCGATGGGAAGACACGCAGCGTGTGCTCGCCGTCCGCGACATTGCGAAGCTCGAATTCGTGATCAATGTTGTAATACGCCTCGTAAGGCTGATTATCGAGAATGATGTGGATGTGATTGCCCGTTTTCGTGGCCTCGTCCATGTGCGGCTTGTAGCCCTTGAGGTCGCCGCTGAGCTCCAGCTTGACCTTCACCGTGGAGTTTGTCAGCGTCGCGCCGGCCTTCGGCTCGATCACTTTGATCGTCGGCGCCGCGCT